>CAIXSC010000024.1 GCA_903921945.1 uncultured Planctomycetaceae bacterium | reverse complement strand
TCAGTTGCCAGTTGTCAGTTGTCAGTTGCCAGTTGCCAGTTGTCAGTTGTCAGTTGTCAGTTGTCAGTTGCTAGTTGCTAGTTGCTGGTTGTCAGTTGCTGGTTGTCGGGTGGTCGGTGGCCAGTTGACGGTTTCGGGGTTTCGTTGGTTGTGGACGGTTGTTGGTTGTTGCCCAGCTTTATTAGGGGGGAAATGTTAGCGTGGAGATTTGAATGAGACGGAAGGCGTCGACTTTGGTCGCTGCGGACCTGAACGAGGACCGGACTGCGGAACGGCCTGCTGCGTGCCATTCGCGGCTCATCCGCCGTTTGTTGGCCATGCGGACCGCGACGCCTTTTCGGCAACTTGTTAACAGTCTGGACCTCATAACGCGTCTGGCACGACAACGGAGCGGCGAACGTGCCAGCGTCCCTCGCTCGTGCCGTAAAAAAATTCGCGGGCCAATTCCAGTTCCACAATCCATGGCTTGGACGAACCGGATTTGGAATCAACCCGATACCGCAAGCCAACAATATCCATCGTCATGGTCTCGCGGGTAATGTAGGGGCTGGATTGAAAAGTGAACGAAGCGTCGTCGCCTAGTTCCGACAAGCGTTTCGGCACCTCTTCGCGAGTGAACGTCTCGAAGAATTCTTTGATCGGCCCCGACATGTAAAGGTCGGAAAGATTGGTGCCCTCGGACGGCCGGTTTTGATGGCTTTGCCGCAATTGATACGCCTCGGCAAACCGCTTCTCTCCCAACATTCGCATCCAACGCTCGCCGAACACTCGGCCGTGAGCGGTGATCATCTTGTTGTGTGCGTAGCTGTGCGCAAGGATCGACGACAACAGGATCGTGGCGATCGCCATCCCCGTGAGCGCCAGTTTCCGCCCCGTGAAACTCTCGGGCTGCGCATGGATCGCTCTTAAGGCGAGCATCCCGAAGGCGATCGCGGCGGCGGGCACGATCCATAGTAACGGGCCGATGAAGGCCAGCACCGATAGCAGACCGACCACGAAGGAGGCTAACGCCCAGGGATTGACACGGCGATAGTCCGACTCGTCGCCGTTGACACTTTCGGACGGCAACGCGTTGCCGGTCAAGGTGCTGCCCGAGTCAACGAGCGGGGTCTTGGTAGGGTCAGCGGACATGAAAGCCTCGCGGTAACTAGCCAGTCTGATTTGGCAAAGCGGCCGTTCCCCGCCATCGCTGCACAGCGTTTGAGTATCAGCCGTTGCGTCCCGCCGTTACTTCAACACGCGCTGCAACTCCGTGATCGACACGGTGCCTTTGGCGACCAGCAGCACGCCTTCTTCCTGGATGCTGCGGGTGCCCGCTTTACGAACGATCTGGCGCAGCGTGTCCAATTGCGGGGTTTTCACCAGCGCTTCACGGATCGCGTCATTGACTTCCAACAATTCAAAAATGGCCGTGCGGCCGTAGTAGGTGATTCCGCCACACTTGGGACACGGCTTCGGCTCTTCCACTTTGCCCTTTTGGTCGGGTGGCGGCGGGGGCGGCGGTTGCCACTCGCGGTATAGGTGCTGGACGCGACCGGGTGGAATACCGAGTTTTTGCAAGAGTTGAGGCGGCGGCTCGAAAGCCTGTTTGCATTCGCACAGCTTGCGGATGAGGCGGCAATTCACCACCATCGTCACCGCCTTGGCGAATTCCTCGACGGGCGGTTTGTATGCAGCCAGGACTCGCAGCAACGCCTCGGTCGCCTCGCGGGCCTGGACGCGGGTGATCGCCATCCGGCCTTCCTGATTAACCTGTTTGCAGAGCAGTTCGGCGGTGGCTGGGTTCGTCAGTTCCGGCACCACCAGCGTGTCGGGCTGTTTAAGGATCACCTTCGGCAGAATGGTGTCGGGCGTTTCCCCCGCTACCGAATCGTACGAATACGGGTTGATATTGATGATTTCTTCGTCGGTGGTGTTCTTGGGTTGGATGATGACGAAGTCGCGCACAAACCGGTCGGCCGCTTCCAGTCCCACTTTCCAGAAAGTGCTGAGACCGCCAGCGGGCGGAGCGGAGAAGATCACCATGCCTTGCTGGCGATTGATCAGGCTCTTGAACTGGTCGCGCATCTTGTCGCGCATACCGATGTCTTCGAGCGTCGCGAAGGGGAATTTCTTCGGTGCGAATTTGATTTCGACGCGTTCGCCCGTCGGCACGCCCTGGCTGGCAAAGAGCACGCTGAATTTGGCGCCAAGGCATTCGGCTCCAAACTTGCCCTCTTGTTTCGCTCGGCGTTCGGCCGGGTTCAGGTTGGCAAGCTTCTTGAAGCAGGCCAGCATGCCGTCGCCGTTCGGCCGATCTTGCGGCGCTAGATCGTAGGGAAACCCGTCCACGAAGATCCGCCGCGCGACGGCGTCGCGAGTGTAATCGAGCAAGATGCGGTCGGCCCGCCGCGCGTACGCCTCGGCCAACAACGCCATGGCGAACGTGAACTGCGGCGATTGGCGCACCTGGATCAACGCGCCCTGCTGGGAGGCGTTGTCCGGTCCAGCCGCCGTGAACGAGATGGGCGGGAAATACTCGTGCGGTTGCCGCTGGACTTCTTCGTTTTTCTTGGCCATGCGAAATGCTGGGCGGCCGCGCAAGCCGGCCGCCAATCGAGTGCGTTGGGGATGTGGGGTGTCGAACGCTTAGACGGCGGTACTACAGAATACCCGGGGACGAAACATTGATCCCCTTCAGCGCCATCTTCAACGCGTCCGGGTTGGGAGCGACTTCAAACGCGGTCGGACGATCGATCAGTCCATCATCGATCAGTTGCTTGAGGCTCATCGTGAAGTCCTGCATGCCGTCCGCGGCGCCGATCCGGATCGCGTCCGGCAACTTGTGATCGTGGCCTTCCAGGATCAATTTGCGGATGGTCGGATTGAAGGTCATGATTTCGCAAGTCGGCACGCGGGGCACGCCCGGCCGGATCGATTTCAGGAGCTTTTGGGCCACGATCCCCTTCATATTGAACGCGATCGCGCTGCGAATCGCGCCGTGCAGTTCTTCGGGGAACAAGTCGAGAATACGGCCGATGCACGACGACGAACTGGAGGCGTGGATGGTTCCAAACACCAAGTGCCCCGTTTCAGCCGCGTGAATGGCCGTCATGAACGTTTCCTCGTCACGCATTTCGCCGACCAGCATGATGTCAGGGTCCTGACGCACGGCATGCTTCATCGCGATCTTGAAGTCTTTCACGTCGACACCGATTTCGCGTTGGTTGATCAACGCTTTATCTTCGGTGTAAACGAATTCGATCGGGTCTTCGAGCGTCAGGATATGGACCCGCTCGCGCTGGTTGATGAAATTCAACATCGACGCGATCGTGGTGCTCTTGCCGGAACCGGTGACGCCGGCGAGCAGGATCATGCCTTGATCGAAATAGCACAGGGATTCCATCGCCGGCGGCAGAAAGAGTCCCTTGAAATCCGGAATGCGGTTGTTCACGCGACGGGCGACCAACCCCATGTGGCCCATCTGCAGCAACAGGTTCACGCGGAACCGCCACGTCACGCCGTCCACCTCGCACGTGTGCGAAAAGTCGGCGCCGCCTTCTTCCTCGAATATCTTCCGGTGACGTTCCGACATCAGCGGCATCAACAGCGACGTCATTTCCTCGTCCGAAACGGGCGGCCGATTCAGCGGCTTTAGCTCGTTCCGCGTGCGAATCATCGGCGGCCGGCCGACCTTCATGTGCAAGTCGCTACCTTCCAATTTCACCAGCGCGCGGAAGATGCGGTCGACTTCCAGTTCCCTTTTCTTATTCGCAAAGCGCTCAATGAACGCCTCTTCCTCGGCCGTGCGATGCTTGGCGGTGGCCGGTTTCTCGTCGATTCTCTCGATTTCCTCTGCGGTCGCCATGACGGGAACTCCTGAAGAAATGCGCCCCGGAACGGAGCGGACACCTACAGACGCACGGGAATACCCCGCCGCGCCATCGCTTCTTTCGTTTCGCGGATCGTGAATTCGCCAAAGTGGAAAATGCTAGCCGCCAGCGCCGCGTCCGCCCGCCCCAGGAGAATCGCGTCCGCCAAATGCTCGGGGTTGCCCGCCCCGCCGCTCGCGACCACCGGAATCGAGACCGCTCGAGACACCGCCGCCGTGATTTCCAGATCGTAGCCGTCTTTCGTGCCGTCGCAGTCCATGCTGGTCAGCACGATTTCGCCGGCCCCAAGCTCTTCGACTTGCCGCGCCCACGAAACGGCTTCCAAGGACGTGGGCACGCGGCCGCCGTTAATATGCACCACCCAAGACTCGCCACCGCCGTCGCGAGCCACTCGTTTCGGGTCGATATTCACCACGATGCATTGGCTGCCGAACCGCTTCGCCGCCTCGCGGACAAACTCCGGATTGCGGCAGGCGGCCGAATTGATCGACACCTTGTCGGCGCCGGCCTGCAGCAGTCCGCGAATATCGTCAATGGTGCGGATTCCGCCGCCCACGGTCAGCGGCATGAAAACCTGCTCGGCCGTGCGACGCACGACATCGATCATGATGTTCCGCGTTTCATGGCTGGCCGTGATGTCCAGAAACACCAGCTCGTCCGCCCCCTCTTCCTCGTAGCGAGCCGCCACCTGCACGGGGTCGCCCGCGTCCCGCAGGTTGACGAAATTCGTGCCTTTCACGACGCGACCGCGATCCACGTCCAGGCAGGGGATGACTCGTTTGGCCAACATACGTCCGCGTTTCACGCCACCAGAGAAGAGACTGAGACAGCACAAGCACAAGGCGTAGCATCAGGGGCAGCCGCCGGGATAAAAAACACCGACACGTGCAGCCTGCCCCGCTACCCTGGGTGACTACTCTAAGTTCTCGCGGCGAAAGGGTCAATCGTCGCCCGTTCGCCGCGCGTGCTTCACCGTCCGCCCCGTTCCCCGCTACTCGATTTCCACAATCACTTCGACTTCGGTGGTGATATTGCCGGGCAGCGACCCCATGCCAATCGCGCTGCGCGCCCCGACGCCGTGATCGGCGCCGAACACTTCCGCCATCAATTCGCTGTAGCCATTGATGACCTTCGGATGATTGCGGAAATCGGGCGTTGAATTCACCATGCCCAACGTTTTGATGACACGTTTCACCCGGTTCAGGCTGCCAAGCGCCGCTCGCAGCGAGGCGAGGATCGCGAGCCCGGTCTGTCGAGCGGCGGCGATCCCCTGCTGTTCATCGACCTCATCGCCAACTCGGCCAGTGATCATCGTGCCGTCCGACTTGAGCGGACCATGGCCCGACACGTAGGCCAGATTGCCGACAATCACGACCGGCTTGTAAACCCCCGCCGGCTTCGGCGCGGGTGGCAATTCCAACTTCAATTCCACAATGCGGTCTTCAGCACTCATCCATTCCACTCCTCGAGCTTACTCGTCACCCTGAAAGAACGGCCGCGCCGAATCAGGACGCGGACAACCGCGTCCGCAGGCTGCTCGCCCGTCGAACCGCGAGCCGCCAAGATACCAAGACGCAACCCAAGCGTATCCCATGCGCATCCAAGTCGCCTGGCCCCGAATTCGCGTCAGAGCCTACAGCGGCGCCGGCAGATCGCGGCGGTGGAAAATAACGGCGGCCGCGCCGTAAGCCAAGAGCCCGCCGCAGATCAGCAGCAAGTCATCGCCCAGCGGTCCCAATCCGGCTCGCTGACCGTCCGGACCGTACAAAAACACGCTCCAAGCCAGCGAGGGAGACTTCATCGCCAAATTCACCCCTGCCTCGGGCTCGTACGGCGTGAACACCGATAGGTACATCAGCCAACGCCACTCTTCCGCCGCCATCCCCACCAGTTTCATGATCGTCTGCGCCACGTACGCTCCAACGACGATGCCGATCGTTCGCCAGCGATACCGGTCACAACTGGAAACCAGCGTCGTGATCGCGGCCAGAAAAAAACCGAGGCTCAACAGATTGGCGGCGGCGGGCAGATAAATATTCGACGAGACCCGATCGGCCATCGGCGTCCAACGCACTTCTTTCGCCGCCCATGGCCGCGGAATTTCGCGTCCGACGCCCGGCATCGCGAACGGCAAACGCCACGCCGGCCGCGCTTCCTCACGCGTGGAAGTCGTGTGAATGCCGGTCCAAGTTCCACCCCAGGCGGCGCCGGCAATCACCACCACGCCCGCGACCGTCATCAACGCTTGGTGCGACAGCACCTGAAGCCGGCTGAGCGGTTGGGCTAGCAGCATCTCCATCGTGCCGCGGTTGATCTCGCCACTCACGCAATCCGACCCGCGGGCGATCGCCCAAATCGACATCCCAAACACGACGACCGGCTCGTCGAACGCCATGGCGATGCGACCGGCGTACGTGATCAGCCAGTCCATTTCGACCACAGTGAATTTTTTCCAATCGCCCGGCAGCAGTTCCAGGATGGCTCCGAAGCGTTCCGTATCGATTCGCCCCACCATCCAGACCCGCACCCAGCAAAACGCGTACACCGCCGCCGCGCACGACAGCAACAGCCAACGCGACTCGCGGAAGCACTTCCACAACAGGGCTTTGTTCATGGAGCCTCCGTCGCCGCGAACGCCTCATGGCGAACCACCGGCCCATGGAATCGTTCGTAGACCGCTCGCAAGCCGGCCGGTTCGACGACCACATCCCGCAGCGGCAGAGTCGCCAACCATCCCAGCCACGGCGAAAGTTCGCCCGGCGTCTCAATCACGACTTCCCGGTCCCCGCGCCGTTCAATCGACAACTGATCGCGTAGCGCCGCCGGGATGTCGGGCAGGTCCCCGTGCAGCAACGCGCGAATCCGATGGCGCCGGCGGAGCGGTTGCATCAGTTGTTCGTGGACCAAGCGACCGCCGCGAAGAATCACGACCCGGTCGCACACCTCCTCAACCTCGGATAGGACGTGCGA
The DNA here is from genome assembly GCA_903921945.1 of uncultured Planctomycetaceae bacterium. Lineage (GTDB taxonomy): Bacteria > Planctomycetota > Planctomycetia > Pirellulales > Pirellulaceae > CAIXSC01. The sequence goes on along the minus strand of CAIXSC010000024.1, from coordinate 8,005 downwards.
GGAAAACATGATCGTCCGGCCTTCGGCCCGGGCCTCTTTCACCAATTCGCCGACCTCGGCTCGCACCGTGGGATCCAAGTTCGCCGTCGGCTCATCCAAGATCACCAGCGGCGTGTCGGCCGCCAACGCGGCAGCCAGCGCGAGCTTTTGCCGCATGCCGGTCGACATGGCGGCGACCGGACGAGAAATGTCGAGATCCAGCCGCGCCGCGAACCGAAACGAGCGTTCGACTTCCTGCGAACCGGGACGCACCCTGGCGAAGAATTCCAGCAATTCGCGGCCCCGCATTTGCCGGAACAATCGTGCTTCGCCAGGCAGATAGGAGACTCGCCGACGAACTTCCAGCGAGTCGCCGCAGCAATCGAAGCCCGCAATGCGAGCCCAACCGCCCGTCGGCCGCAGGTACCCCAAAAGCAGCCGGATGAGCGTCGTTTTTCCCGCCCCATTCGGCCCCAGCAGACCAAACACCTCGCCGGCCGCCACCTGAAAGGTGCAGTCTTCCAACGCCGCGACCCGCGGATAGCGTTTCGTCAATCCGTTCGCTTCGACCAACATCGGGCAAGTCCGCTCCGGGGTGCGTAATCGCCGTATGGTAGCGGCCCACCGCCGGCTGCCCAGTGCCCTGCTTCGCCAGTGCCCTGCTTCGCCAGTGCCGCCAGCCGCCATCGAGCGGTTGGTGCGAGCTTGCCAACCGCGGGGGCTTGGACGTCTAGATCAGTTCGCGAATCGGCTCGCCAGCGGGGACAAGCGGAATCGGGCGGTTTTGGCGGTCGGGGAGCGTGCGATGCGCGTCGATGCCGAGCACGTGGTACATCGTGGCTAACAAGTCGCCGGGGCCCAGCGGCCGGTCGTGCGGCTTGCCGCCATCGCGCGTTGTCGAACCGACGATCTGGCCCGTCCGCAGTCCACCGCCGCTCAGAACGGCCGACATCGCCCCCGGCCAATGGCCGCGACCAGCCACATTGTCAATCCGCGGCGCGCGGCCGAATTCGCCAAACGCGGCAACCAGCACGTCGTCCATCAAGCCACGCGAGGAAAGATCTTCGATCAGCGCCGCCAACGCCTGATCGTAGCGCGGCAATCGCTTCCGCAAATTGGCCTCGATCGTGTAGTGGTCATCCCACCAGTCGACATCCTTTTCGTACAAGTTGATCGTGACGAACGTCACGCCCGCTTCCACCAATCGGCGAGCCAACAGCGCCGACTGGCCATAGGCATGCTTGCCGTAGCGCTGCTTGATCGCCTCCGGTTCGCGCGACAGGTCGAACGCCTCGCGAGCTCGCGGACCCGCGACCAGTTCAAACGCCTCGCGATACGATTCGTCCAACGACCGATACGCGTCGCTCCGCTCCACGCCCTGGCGGAATCGGTCGAGCGACCGTTGCAACGAGCGACGATCCTCCAGACGTTCCAAAGTCAGCGAATCGGGAAGGGTAAAATCGGGGGGACGGTAATTCCCGAGGCTCGGGTCGCCGCCGGCGTTGACCGCGTTATGCCGAGCGCTCAAGTAGGCCGAGGTCTGATAGAACCCCATGTGGCGCCGGTAATCCTCGGGAATGCAGACATAAGGCGGCAATCCGAGTCGATTCGCTCCGTGTACGGCGGAAACCACCGAGCCTTGACATGGGTTTTGCTGGCCGCGTTGGCGGGCATTCAGCAGTGGATATCCGGTCTGCACCCAGTGGGAGGCGTCGTCATGGACCGCCAAATCGTGCGAGATCGACCGCACCACAGCCAGCCGGTCCGCGATCGCCGCGTGCGCGGGCATCAAGTCGCAAACTTGCAATCCCGGTAGGTTCGTGTCGATCGGCCGAAACGGTCCGCGAATTTCGGCCACCGCCTCGGGCTTCATGTCGTACATGTCCAGATGCGAGGGCCCGCCAGCGAGCCAGAACAGGATGATGGCCCGCCCCCGCCCCGTTCTGCGCTCCGCCGTGGACCCGCGACCGATTCGGGCTAGGTCCCCGGCCCCGCCCGGACCGACAAGCTGTCGTTCGGCCGCCTGTCCCGTTTTTTCCGCCAGCCCCGCCAGTCCGGCCCGTCCCGCCTTTCCCTGCCACGCCCACAGCTCCGGCAGCGACAAACCGGCCAAGCCGAGACTGCCGATCTTCAAGAAACCGCGGCGAGCGGGTTGGGCGTTCCACGGACCATTCTTTCCCAACATCTGCAACATGGCGTTGTTCCTCGGCAATCCTCGCGCCGTTTGGCTCGTGTCGGCTTGCTGCGGTGATCTTCGGCTCTCGTTGGTTCTCGACAACGATCCGAACTGCTCGGCGACGGTCGTCGACGATCGTCAGCGCTCTCCGCCCATCATCGGCGACCTGTGGCCATCCGACGCATCAACCGCTCCGATTGTAATCGCTGGCAAGGGATCCCCGTAAGCCAGATTCAACCGCCACCACGGCGCCGCATTCCATCATCACCCATTACCCATCACCCATCACCCATCACCCATCACCAAAAAACCGAAAAACCGAAATCTGGGGCAGCCTCGTTTTTTGGGCTAGGTAATTCGCTGGCCGGTGAATTAGATTGCCGTACGCTTTCCGGTGTTCCGGAGAGCTCTCGCAGGAGGCTCGCAGGATTCGCGACCCTTGGGCGGGAAAAAGAAACGCGTGACGCAGTTCCTCAAGGACGAGGGTTACGAGCATGGATGCTCGCCAACAGCCCGTGGAATGCGCTTCGGGTCACCGAGGCGTTCGGCACACAGGCGCCGGCCAGCGGTGGCCGCGACGCAGCGGCGGCAGCTTGGTGGCCGCGAAGGTAGCCTCCGCGTTAGCTGTGATCACGGCGATCGCGGCCGTGGGAAACGCGATCCGGCCGGACATCGCGTTCGCGGCCGGTTACCGCACGCAGTATTTCCTCGTGACCGCCTCGACCCCAGAGTACGCCAAGGAAGTGGCGGAAGCGGCCGAGCGACTGCGGAAGGAACTGGCGATCGAATGGCTGGGGCGCGAACTGCCGCCATGGCGCGACAGTTGCCCGATCGAAGTTTTAAACGACAGCGGTGCGGGCGGAGTCACGCAGTTCTACTTCGATCGTGGACAACCGTATGGCTGGAGCATGCGGATTCAGGGAACTCGCGAACGAGTGCTCGACAGCGTTCTTCCCCACGAAGTTACCCACATGGTGTTCGCGACGCATTTCGGCCGGCCGCTGCCGCGCTGGGCGGACGAAGGCGCGTGCACGACCACCGAACACATCAGTGAACGGCAAAAACAGGAACGGCTGCTCAACACATTCCTGCAAACCAATCGCGGCATCCCTTTCAACGCCATGTTCGCCATGACGGAATATCCGAGCGACGTGTTGCCGCTGTACGCCCAGGGCTATTCACTCTCCCGGTTCCTGATCGCGCTCGAAGGGCGTCGAAGTTTCATTCAATTCGTCGGCGAAGGCCTGGCCGATCGGCGCTGGGCCGCGGCCGTGAAACGCAATTACGGCTTCGCGGACCTCAGCGACCTGCAACAACAATGGAATCGCTGGGTCGCCCAAGGCGGGCATCCAGAACTCGCAACACGCTTCCGCAGCAGTTCAGCGGCGACAACGCAAGTGGCCTCCGTCAACGCCAACGCACGCGGTCGTTCCCGCAACAGTCCGCTCGCCGCCACAGCGGCGACAAACAGCGCCAATCCTTCGGTCCAGCCCTCGGCAGCGTCTTTCGTAATCCCCCCCGCCACAATGATCTCCGCCGGTCAAACCGCCTCTCGCCAGAGCCCTGCCAATCAATTGGCTGCCAGCCAGCTAGCTGCCAATCAACTGGCCTCTAATCAGATGGCCTCTAATCAGATGGCCGCCAGCCAGATTGTGGGGGATCGGATCGCCTCAGTGGCGCCGACCGCGCCGCTGGTGCCAGTCACCTATGCGGATGACGATCTTCCGACAAGCCGCGATGCGGAACCGTCGAGCGCCGCGGAGTCTCCGACCGCGGCGTTGGCCGCTGAGCCTCGCGTGAACCGCGGGGAATCCAACGTGAAAGTCGCTTTCACGCCGCTGGCTCCGCTCTCGGCGACTGCCGCGGCTTCGCGAACCATCGCCGACGATCCGTACGCGAAAACCCGCATCGAGTATTTGCGCGAACATCCCGAAGAAGCGGCGCGGGATCCGCGACGCTCGAAGCCAGTGCGGCAAGTGCCAGGCAGCGCCGAACCAAAACTCATTCTCGAGTGGTCGAAGCAACCGTCAGCCACCGTCTTCCGATAGTGCTTCGAGCCATTCCGTTGACGTTCGAGCTTGCTCGCCTTCGAGCGGAACCGACGACATAACGTCGATCACGCATCGACGAAGCTTCGACGAAGTCTAGCCGGCGGTATCGGAAGGGCATTTTCCGGCCCCAAACGGCGCCGCAAGCACCAATCGCGGCTTGCGGCCCGGCCTGCGCCTTCGGCTGGGTGGCAAACGAAAACCCGCCCTCGTTTACCGCCAACTCGTTTACCGCCGAGCCGTAGGCGAAGGCAGGGCTGGCACCCCAATCGGCGCCGCAAGCACCAATCGCGGTTTGCGGCCCGGCCTGCGATATCGGATGGGCGGTAAACGAAGCGTGAACAAGGATCTTTAGCGATCCAATCCGATGCGCGATTGTCAAAAGTATCGTTAGCTGTGCGCGTCTTCGTAAATGGCTTGGAGAACGGCGCCGACGTCGGTGAATTTGCGTTTGCCGCGTGCCAGCAGGGCGTCGAGCATTTTGCGGGCGTCCGCTTCGGAATGGCCGAGCGCGCACAGGGCGGCGAACGCCTCTTGCAGCAGGTCGCGGGGCATTTCCGCGTCGGCCGCCTTTTCCTTGACGACCATCAACGCGAATTTGGACATCTTGCGACGAAGTTTCGCCACGATCCGCTCAGCGGTCGCCGCGCCGATCCCGGGAAGCGTGGCCAGCCCTTTATGGTTTTGCTCTTCGATCATTTCCGCGATTTCGGGAACCGGCCGGACCATCGCCCGCAACGCTTTCTTGACCCCTAGGCCATCCACCGAGCAGATCATTTCGAAGAATTCCCGCTCGATGTCGCTTAGGAAGCCGACGAGTCGCGGGGTGACTCGTCCCTGCCCCGGATTGCCGTCCAAATAATGGATGGTGTGCAGCGACACCTTCTCGCCAATGCGCATTTGCAACTGGCGGCGAGTGAATCCGGGGATCAGCACTTCGTACTCGAAGGCGTCGATGGCGAGTGTCGCCGTGTCTTCAGGCAGGGCGACAAGTTTACCGCTGATGCGCGTGATCATGGTTCCGCGTTTCGTGGAAGTGGCAGAGCGCGACCGCCAAAGCGTCGGCGACGTCGGGCGGATCGGGAACATCCCGCAATTTCAGTTCTCGCTGGATCGCTTGCTGGATTTGCGACTTCGGCGCATGGCCGGCGCCGGTCAGCAAGCGTTTCACATGGGTGGCGGCATAGTGGCTAAGCGGCACAGCGGCCAAGGCGGCCGCCAAGCAAATCACGCCCCGCGCATGCCCCATCAAAATGGCCGTCCGCGGGCGCTCGTAGTGCGAATAGAGTTGCTCGATCGCCATCGACTCGGGCCGGAACGCGGCAATGACTTCATTCACCCCGGTGAAGATGTCTTGCAATCGCTCTTCCATGGAGCCGCCCGAGCGGCCCCGAACCACGCCCGCTTCGGCAAGCCGCGCAGCGCCATTCGCCACTTCCAGCACGCCGTAGCCCGTAATGTTCAACCCCGGATCGATACCGAGCAAATAACGGCGTGGTGCCGCGTCTGTCGCCATTTTAGCTTCCCACGCGCCATTCCGTGCCGCCCTTGCGGTCTTCAATCACGACGCCCATCGCGCCCATCGCCAAGCGGATCTTGTCGGCGGTGGCGAAATCTTTCCGCCCCCGCGCATCGGCTCGCAATTCCATCAGCAATTGAACCAGTTTGCCGACCAACGCGTCATCGCCGCCCGCCTTGGCCTTGGGAGGCGCCGCGCGGAACAGGCCAAGTATCGCCGAGAGTTCGCGCAGCGTCGCGACTCCCCGCCGCAGCGAGGCGACTCGTTCGGCCTTCGACGCCGGTTGGTCTTCCAACTGGTGCTGATCGACAAACTTGTTCAATGCCCGCACCCAATCAAACAGTTCGCTAATCGCGCCGCCCGTGTTGAAGTCGTCGTCCAGTTTGGTGAGGAACGCGGTTCGCCGAGCTTGCGCTTCTTTGGCCAGTTCATCGTCCCCCGGATCGAATTCTCCGGCGACGCGGCGCGAAACGGCGGGCAGTTCGTGGAATTGCTCGCCCGTCACGCGCGTGTAGCGTTCAAAGAAGCGGTGGAACGTGTCGAGCCCCGCGCCGGCTTCGGCCACCTCTTCCTCGCTGAACACGATGGTGCTGCGGTAATGCGTCCGCAACAGGAAGAACCGGAGACGGTCGCCACCCTGGCGGCCGATGAGGTCGGCGAGTCCACCGGCCCCTTTGGAACGGCTGATCTTCGTGTCGACCGTCGCTTGCTCCTCGGGCACGCTTGCTGCCGACGGCGTGCTTCCAACCGGCGGCGTGCTTGCCGCCGTTCCCGCTTCCGTGCCCGGCGCGCCAGCGGCCGCCTGGGCCCCGGCGTTGGCCGTATCGCGGTCCGATTTGCCGCCAACTTTGCCGCTGGCCGAACCGGCCCGCATCAGGCCGTTATGCAGCCAGTATTTCACCATCGGTTGATGGTGGCAGGACTCGCTTTGCGCGATTTCGTTCTCGTGGTGGGGGAAGACAAGGTCGAGTCCGCCACCGTGGATGTCGAAAGTCTTGCCGAGAATCCCGCGACTCATCGCCGAGCATTCGATGTGCCAGCCGGGGCGTCCCGGTCCCCAAGGGCTGTCCCAGGCCGGCTCGCCGGCTTTCGCCGATTTCCACAACGCGAAGTCGCCGGGCGACCGCTTCCGGGAGGCCGCCTCGCCACCTTCGCCTTGCTGGCTGTCGACCGACCGGTTGCTCAGTTTGCCGTAGTCGTCGTCTTTCAAAACATCGAAGAACACATCGCCGCCCGAGGCGTAAGCGTAACCGCCGGCGATCAGTTCGCTGATGAAGGCGATGATCTCCTTCATATAGTCGGTGGCCCTGGGCATTTGGTCGATCTGATCGACCCCCAGCGATTTCAAGTTCGCCAGATAATCCATCGTCATTTCCGTGGCGACCTGCGACATCGGAATGCCGCGTTCGTTCGCCTGGGCGATCAGTTTATCGTCGACATCGGTGATATTGACGACCCAGGTGACTTCGTAGCCGTTGTAAACGAGAAACCGTTTCAGGGTGTCGAAGATGACCGGTCCGACCATGTGGCCAATGTGGGCCGGTTTGTAGACGGTTGGGCCACACAAATAGATGCCCACCTTGCCCGGCGTCACCGGCTCGAACACTTCTTTTTGCTTGGAGAGCGTATTATAAAAGCGAATTGTCATCTGGTCTGGCTCCCGGTTGTCTCGAATCGTTCCACAAGTGCTACGCACTCGGCCATGATCGCTTCTTCTCGGCCCACCGGCCCGACAAGCTCGCCGGTCTTCGCCTTGATTCCCACCGTGTCGGCAGGCACTTCCAGCAGCGCGGCGATCGTTTCCTGGATTCGGCGTTTGTGCGGTCCAAGCTTCGGCCGTTGGGCGAAGACCACGCAGTCCACATTCACGACGCAGTAACCGGCCGCTCGCACCCGTTCATAGGCCAAGCGGAGCATTTCCTTGGAATCGCGGCCGCGGTTCTCCGCGGCCGTGTCCGGGAAAAGCTCGCCGATGTCCCCCATCGCGGCGGCTCCTAGCAGCGCGTCCGTCAGGGCATGCAGCAGGACATCCGCGTCACTGTGCCCGATGGCATGCCGGTCGTGGGGAATCTCGATCCCACCCAGCACCAGCGGGCCACCCTCGCCCAGGCGATGAGTGTCATGCCCCAGTCCGACTCGAAACGTCGTTCGTCGCATCGCGAAAACCGCACTCCTCCTTGTTCGCCCAATCCCCGCCGCTCGCCTCCGTGGCAGCGACGCGCGGTTATAGCGAAAACCGCGCGGTGCGACAACGCGAACCCGCCACGAAGCCCTCAGCCGGGC
>CAIXSC010000023.1 GCA_903921945.1 uncultured Planctomycetaceae bacterium | reverse complement strand
GCGCTTCGTACAGATCCGACCGCAGAGTAAAGCCATGAGGCCGTCGTGCAGACACGGCGGCTTTCTTTGTCGAAACGCGATTTCCCGCAACCACTTCCGCCGACGTCTCTCGCCGATGTTGTCTCACGCGATCCAAGGCGCGACTCCCGCCCGTCGCCGACCAATCGGAGCGATCAATGCGTGGCGCCGATTAACGCCGATTAAAGATTTTCTGGGCGATCCCAAGGTCCGCAGGCTAAGTCGGTCCGCACCATCTCCCGGCGTTTCGGCGCCTTCTTGGGGGGGGCGCCTCTGTGTGACTCGATAGACAGCCTTCCATTCCAAGTGTGCATTGACAGTGGGGACGGCGACTGCGTGGGCGATTCGAACCAGGAGAAACGGTGTTGGGCTCGGGCTCTGCGGGGACGCAACCCAACGAGGGATATCCTGGTCTTCGACAGCCCGTTAGGAAAGTCATGCTTCGGTCGCCCCTAAAGCACGATCTCTCGCAGGCTTGGCGTACCTCGCCGGAGAACTGGCCTAATGCGAGTTCGCCATCGACACGTGGCGTAGCGCACGGTGAGGATGCGTCCATTCCGCGCGAGCGGTCGGTGTGTGGGCGATTCGTAGGTGTGTGGGCGATTCCGGATCCCTCAGCCGATCGTCGTTTGGCCGCGGTGAATCGAGGGACGCCGACCGTCCTTCGATTCAGGCGAGTCGGCACCGTTTTTCTCGATTTTTCGTGTCATGATCGCGACCGACCGGGTAAGAGTCTGCGCAGGCACAAACGCCGCCAGGAAGCAACGCACGCCTGAGGATCAACGCGCCTGAACGCGCCTGAACGCGACGGGACCGGGTGTCCCGGGTGAAAATATGCCTGAACATCTTCCACGAGCGCTTAAGATATGATTCCACGACGTACTCTGCAGGTTCTAACCATCACGGCATTACTGCTGGTCGGCACGGTTTCCCGAGCCCACGAAGGTCACGCTCACGGCACCGGCGATCCCAGCGCCCGTGTGTGGACCATGGCTGGCACCGGATCGCAAATCCACAGCGCGCGAATCCACGGCGCGCAAATCCACGGATCCTACGTCGCCTCGCGCGACGGCAAGGTGCAGGTGCGCCGCGCGGATGGAACGATCGTCTCCCTGGCGATCGTGGACCTGTCACTTGCCGACAAACAGTGGATAGAACGAAAGTTGAAGCAACTTCAACAAATCCATGAGACGGCAATCCCAGCGGTCCGCATCCCGGCTTTTTTCGTGGCCCATGCACCTGCCAAGCCCGCGATCGCGGACACTTTCGAGCCGTTCGCGAAACTTAAGGCTGTCAAGTACCGTCAAGACGACAAATTCTTCTACGTTGAATCGAACTCGATGCCCGACCATCGCATGATGGTCGGTATCACGGCGTGGCAACAGCAAGTGCCCATTCCCCAGCCATACTTTGGGGACAATGCTTGGCGCATTCCGTTGGAACCCGTGGTCGCCAAGAATCCAATGTCCGCCAAATCCCATTTCTTTCGCGGCGCCATCGCCCTGGCCGCCAACGGCGTCCCGATTTTCAATCCAATCAAGAACGACGGCCGCACCGACACGTTTCTGGCTGGCGAGCTGGATGAATTCGGTGGACATTGCGGACGAGCGGACGACTATCACTATCACATCGCACCGACTCATCTCCAGGCGATCGTCGGCAATGGAAAGCCGATCGCGTACGCCCTTGATGGCTATCCCATCTATGGATTCACCGAACCCGATGGTTCCGCGGTCCAGGGACTCGACGAATTCAATGGACATTCCTCGCCGGAACTCGGCTACCACTACCACGCCACCAAGAAGTATCCGTACCTCAATGGTGGATTCCACGGAGAGGTCAAGGAAATCGGTGGCCAGGTCGACCCGCAACCCAGAACGGGTGGAGTGCGCGAAGCGCTACCTCCATGGCGCGGAGCGAAGATTACAGGATTCGATTCCAAAGACAACAAAAGCTTTAGCGTGAAAGTCCAGGTCGGTAAAGAAACGCACTATGTGAACTACGTACTTAATGACAACGGATCCGTGACGTTCCATTTTGTCGACAGCGATGGCAAAACCGAAGTCGAGACCTACACGCCCCGGCGACAGGGGCGAGGAGGCGCGGGCGGACCCGGCAACGCGGCAGGCGGCAACGAAAGAGGTCGCGCCCGGGAGGGCGAAGGAAATGGCCGTCCCGCGCCACGGAGTCGAACCGATGAAAGTAAGCCGGCCGCTCCGCCGCTATTGATCCAGCCCAAAAAGAGTGGCAACCTCAGGTTGACCAGCCCTGCCTTTTCCGAAGGCGAGCCGTTGCCGAATGAGTTCAACGGGAACGGCGAAGGCGCGACTCCGCCACTCGTCTGGAAAGGCGTTCCCGAAGGCACTAAAAGCTTCGCGATTGTCATGGATCACATCGATCGCGATCAGCAGCTCAAAACCTATTGGAACCTGTACGGTATTCCCGCCAATGTGACAAGCCTGTCGAAGAACGTTCAAGGTGTTGGAACCACGGGCGCAACCTGGAAGCGGGATCAGGCCTATGTTCCGCCACACTCGGCTGGCGGAGCCAAGCAGACATACACGATTCATCTCTATGCCCTATCCATCCTTCCCCGCTTCGACGGGAAGGAAGGCGGAGTGACCCGCGAGGAGTTGCTGAGCGCAGTCAAGGACCATATCCTCGACAGCGCCGATCTGTCAGTAACCTACCAACGCCCGGCGGGTGAATCGAATAGCGGTCCACGTCGTCCCGGAAGTCAAGACAGCAAGGGAAGGGGCCGGAATGGAAAGGCCGGTCAAGATCGTTGATACCGGCTCCGCCCATCTTTCGAACGCCGGAATTCCCGAATCCAAACGTTTTCAGCTAGGTTTCCAGTGATGAAAATTTCGACATCGCTGATCGTAGGTGCGTTGCTTTCCTGTTTGACTTTTTCGCTTTGGGATCCGTCGGCGCGAACCGCGGAGGTCCAGGACAGCGACCGGCCAGCCAACCGCGATGCTGCTCCATCCGCCGAAAAACGCGGAGCCGATCGTGAAGACCGAAGCGCTCGGCCGGATGGCGACCGAGGTGGGCAAGGCCAGACTCGCAGCGACGAACGGAGCAAGGGCGGCAGTGAGCGCGGCAATAGTGGCGGTGAGCGTGGCAAGGGCGGCAGTGAGCGCGGTAAAGGAAAAGGCGGGAGTGGCCTGGGGAATTACACGACACCGCCTCCCGCGAATCAAGTGCCTGCCCACCTTTACAACATCATCCTTGGCCGGCCAACCGATCGCGGCGTGACCATCCGTGTTCTGTTCCACAAGGATGCGGCGGTTCAGGTGAACTACGGGAGCGATCCGGGAAAGCTTGATGCGAAGACGTCCCAGGTGACCATGAAAGCCAAAGGGACCCATGACTTCGTCTTGGATTCCTTGAAGCCGAACCGCCGGTATTATTACCAGCTTGCCTATCAAATCGAATCTGGCACACGGCAGTCGTCGGATACATACACTTTCCATACTCAACGTGCGATCGGCAGTTCATTTGTTTTCACGGTGACTTCGGATTCTCATCTTGACGAGAACACCAGCGGCGAGGTGTATCTGAGGACGCTCGCCAACGCGCTCCATGATTCGCCCGATTTCCACTTTGAACTCGGCGACACTTTCATGACGGGCAAGTATGTTCGACCCGAGTATTCGGAACCGCAATATCTCGCGCAGCGGTATTACCTCGGCAGTCTTTGCCACTCCGCCGCGCTATTCTTCGCGCTGGGCAACCACGATGGCGAGTCGGGTGGGCGAGGCTCGATGACGTGGGCCACGAAAAAGCGAAAGGAGTTGATTCCGAATCCATTTCCGGACGGTTTTTATACGGGTAACGAGCAGATGGAGGGAGGGCTTGGTGTCCCCGAAGACTATTACCAGTGGCAATGGGGTGACGCGCAGTTCATGGTGCTCGATCCATTCCGGTACACGAAAGGCCGCGGGAACGGCGGCGATCATTGGTCATGGACCTTGGGGGAAAGACAGTATCAGTGGCTAAGCAAGTCGCTCAAGGAGTCCAAGGCGAAGTACAAGTTCATCTTTCTGCATCACTTGGTGGGCGGGACGCCTCCGCATGCTCGGGGCGGCGTCGAAGCGGCCCCGTTTTGGGAGTGGGGCGGCAAAGGCGCCTCGGGTGAAAGCGAATTCGCCAAGTATCGCGCGGGCTGGGAAGCGCCCATCCACGAACTGCTGGTAAAGCATGGAGCGACCATTGTGTTCCATGGCCACGATCACATGTTCATCAAACAGGACCTTGATGGCGTCGTGTATCAGCTCGTGCCGCAGCCAGGACATCCGCGAAGCGGTAACACGCGAACGGCGGCCGAATACGGTTACGTGAGCGGCGAGAAGCAAGGCAGTTCCGGACACATCCGCGTCCATGTCGCGAGTGATCGCGTGCGAGTCGACTATGTCCGGGCGTATTTGCCCAAAGGCGAATCCGCGACGAGTCGGAACGGCGAGGTGAGCTTTTCGTACGTCGCCCCCGGCGAGTCATCCAAGCTTTCGCCGTGAAATCAAGCGGCGGATGGACAACGGGTCGACGACACCCCATTGCGGATCCTAAGCGCGATTCGGAAAGACGTCGTTCGCCGTGCTTGCGGTCGATAGCCGGAGGGGCGTTTCTCGATCGGGTCAATTCCACATCGCGCGGGAACGTTGTCGGACCTCTTGGCGTTTTTCGTCAGGCGTCGGCGTATTCGGGGCTGGGACCGCGGGGGCGACCGCCGTGCGCCGCTGGAAACTCGCCACAATGTCGGGCGGGAGAAAGCGGGTGAGCTGCGAGAAACTGTGCCGGTCCAGCCGTGTTCCTCGGCTGGCTTGGTAATACCGCAGTGGATGACAGACGTATAGCCAGTTCTTCGCCCGGGTCAAAGCGACGTAAAAGAGCCGCCGCTCCTCCTCGATTTCGTCTGTCGACCGGGTAGCCAAATCCACCGGTATGTTGCCGTCGGCGGCATGGATGACGTACACCGCATCCCACTCGAGCCCCTTCGCCGAATGAATCGTGCTTAGCACCAGTTGATCGTCGTCGAGCGTCGGGTCGGCGGCCAAATCCTGAGTGCTGTTCGGCGGGTCGAGCGCGATTTCCGCCAGAAACGTCGGCCGGTCCTGAAACCGCGACGCGACCTGCTCCATTTGTTCCAAATCGCGAATTCGCGCCGCCGTGTTGTCGTACCGCTGTTCAAGGAGCGGTTGATAGAAACGCCGCACGGCGTCGACCTGTGCCGCGAGTCCGTCGCCCGCCGCTTGGCTGGCGTCCGCCGGCCCGCTTGTCCCGCCCGCTCCAGTCTGTCCGGCGCCCGATGGCTCGCTGGCGCCGGCCCCGCCTCCACGCTGGGCATCGCGTGCTAAACGGCGCAGGAGCCGGGTCATTTCCCGCCACACCTCCTGGCACTCGTCGGGTGCCCGCACCGCATCCCAGGCGGAAAACTGCCCGCCGTGCTCGGCAAGCTGATCCATCAGTTGACGGGCGCGCTTCGGGCCGATCCCGGGCAGCAACATCAAGGCCCGAGTGCCGGAGACCAGGTCGCGCGGATTCTCCGCCAAGCGTAGGATGGCGAGCATATCTTTCACATGGGCCGCTTCGACGAACTTTAATCCGCCGTATTTCACAAACGGTATTCGCGCCCGAGCCAGTTCGGCTTCCAGTAACACGCTGTGATGGGAGGCTCGAAACAAGATCGCCTGCCGCTTCAATCCCACGCCCTGTTCGCGATGTTCAAGCACTTGCCGCACGAGGAACTCGGCCTGCTCGGTCTCGTCCATGCACTGGACCAACTGCGGCATGGCGCCTTCGGCCCGCGTGGACCAAAGTCGCTTTTCGAAACGCTGCGAGCTTGGCGCGATCACCGCGTTCGTCGCCGCCAACAGCGGGGCCGTGCTGCGGTAGTTCTGCTCGAGCTTGACGACTTTCGTCCCCGGAAACTGGGCGGGGAAATCCAAAATGTTGCGAATCGAAGCGGCTCGAAACGAATAGATCGACTGGGCGTCGTCGCCGACCACCGTCAGCCCAACGCCCTCGGGCTTCAGCAGTCGCAGCGTTTCGGCCTGCAGGCGATTGGTGTCCTGGTATTCGTCCACCAGCACGCATTCGAACCGGCTGCGGATACGGACGCCGGCCTGCGGATCGTCCAGCAACCCGTGGAAGAACAGTAACAGGTCGTCGTAATCCAGGATCGCCGCGTCTTCCTTGCGATCGACATACGCTTTAAACAGCTTTTTCAGATCGTCGACATCGTCGATGCACCAGGGAAAATGCCGCAGGAGGGTTTCTTCGAGCGGTGATTGGGAATTCACCGCATGGCTGTAAATCGCCATGCAGGTGCCCTTTTTCGGGAACCGTCGATCCGTGCGGGCGAATCCCAGCTCGGTGCGCACCACGTCCAGGAAATCCTCGGAGTCGCCGCGGTCGTGGATCGTGAAATCGGGACGTAGGCCGATCAGATCGCCGTGCGTTCGCAACAGTTTCGTCGCCGTGGCGTGAAACGTGCCGCCCCAGATCCGCTGCGACAGCGACCGTCCATCCAGCGACTGGAGCAATTGGCCGACACGACGGAGCATTTCCCCGGCCGCTCGACGCGTGAATGTCATCAGGAGAATTCGGCTCGGATCGACGCCGCTGTCGATGAGCCGGGCGACTCGATGGACCAATGTTTTCGTCTTGCCGGTGCCGGCGCCGGCGATGATCAAGAGCGGTTCCGAGCCATGTTCCACAGCGTCTCGTTGCCGGTCGTTCAATCCATCGAGAATGATCCCCATTGCACGCCCTCCCGTGACCGGCCGCCGCGTCCGTAACCCTCGGGCATTGTAGCTGTCGGCCACCTATTGCAAGGGGCGGGCGGCCGACAGATCGCTCCGCAACGTGTAGACCTGGCTGTATTGGCCCACGGCCCAGATCAACTGACGCTTTGGATCGCGCATCAGTCCGAGCGAATTGTTGAACGGCCGGCCCGCCGCGCTTCCGCCGCCCCGCATCGCGGCGTTGGCTGGTCCAATCGGATCGTCGCCCGCCAGCGCGATGCCGCGCCACTCGTTGCTTCCGCCGTCGTACACCAGCCACTCCATCGATTCGCCACGTGGCACCCGCGCGGCAATCAGCACCGCGTCGCTTTCCGGAATGTAGACCGTCTCGCGCGACGCGGCCGCCGCGCGCTCGCGGCCCGACGGTTCGAGCCAGCGCGCGGCACCGGTCGCGAACGAGTACTCGACGACATCCCCGCGGCGGCGGCCGACACCCGAGAACATCAGCAGCCGATCCCGTCGGCTATCGTACGCCATGCCATGTTGGTCGGGCGATTGTTCGGGCAGGTCGCCACGCAAGGGGAGTGGCCGCCAGAGACGATGGTCGGAATCAAGCCGCCAAAGGCCAGACTCGCCGTTCCCCCGCTGCTTTCCCCAAGCGACGGCCCCGCTGGGCGTCGCGCAAAGCGTCACATTATAAAAGTCCGCACGATACGGATTGAGCTCGGATGAACGCGTCCAACGGCCTGTCGTGGAATCGAAGAAGAATGTGTAGTCGTGCGGCGCGAATACCAGGCAGCGCAACCGCGGATCATAGCCAGTCGACTTATAAGTGTGCCCGGTCATCCAGGGCCGCCCTTGAAAGCTCCACTCGCCGTTCACCTGATCGTTGCTATAGACATACTCGAGCGGCATTTCCGGGGCGAACGGCAGCGAATAGCGATCGCTGGCGATGTCGTACACCACCGGCGCGGTGCCGCTGTAGGCCGAGTGCCCGCCCGAGAACCGCACAATCCGGTCGACATCCTCGCACAACACGGCCGACCCCCAGTCCATGTTCATGCCCGGTTTCTTCGGCGTTGGCTGGACGGTCCAACGGTTGATCGCCATTCCTTTCAAACGCTCGGCGACCGCGGCTGGATCCGCCGCTGGCAGTTCCTCGGCATACCACGCCGGATCGTAGGAACCGGTGCGCGCCACCGTCGCGCCAGGCGCGACGCCTCGTTTCGCCGACTCGGGCGTGGCTTCGTCGCCGGCCGCCTTCGCCGAAAAATCCCGCTGCCAAAGCCCGTTCTCCGCGAGCAGGCTGACTCGGTCCACCCCCATGACGGTCTGCGCCGCGGCGCCGAGAAAGCCGTTGGACGGGCTGCGGGGCGCCGGTTCGTTGTCCCACACCCCGGCGAAACTCCATCGATTCGCCCTGGTGTCGTACAGCCACGCCTCGAGCGGCAAGGCCCGATACAGCGACTCGCAGTAACCTGTCGTCGACGAATACGTGTAGCCGCCGATCAACGCCAGTTGACCGGCATTCGGCAGCCAGATGAACGCGTGGCCGGCACGCGGCGCGGGACTGACCGCCGGTCGCCGCTCCTCCCAGCGATTCGCCACCACGTCAAACGTCCAGGTATCGGCGACCAACCGCGACAATTGGTCACCGCCGAACAACACCATGCATTGAGCGGCCGGATCGTAAGCGAGCCGTGCGTTGGCGCGCGGCGGCGGCTGTGAATCGAGTTCCAGCCGGGTCCAACGATTGTCGGCCGGCGAGTAGCTCCAGGTTCCCGGGTCGCCGCGGTCCGTGCGGACGTTGCCGCCGCCGAACAGGATGAACCGATGCCCGTGCGCGTCGTAACCCATCGAGCTCCAAAGCAGAATACCGCCCAGTTCGCTCTCCGGGTTGGTCGGCGGATTGAGATCGTTCCACACTTGTTTGGCGGGGTCATAGGAAAACGTGCGGCCGCCAGCGAAGAAGTAAAACCGCCGTGACTCCGGATCGTAGCCGTACTTTTGTCCCAACGAAAACGTGCCGTAGACCGTCCAGTTTGGCCGCGAGTTCCCCTCGATATCGTCGAATCGGAACCGCTCGTCCCGCCACGCCGGCGCTTTGCAAAGTCCTGACGCGGGCCCCCACGACTTGCCCACGGGGAACTCGTTGAGCCACTCGCCACCTGCCGGATTCCAGCGCAGCACGTCGTACGGTCGCGGCTTCTTATATTCGCCCCAATGCGTGCGGCCACCCAGGATGAAGAGCGGCCCGTCCGGCCCCGCCGCTGCCATCGGAACATCCGATCGCCGGCCCGCCAACGGCGGCGCGGCCAACGTCCACGGGGCCGATCCCGCAGCCGTCGGCTGCGCAGCGGTCTTAGCAGCCGTCTGCGCGCCAGCCGTCCTCGAGCCGGCCACCATCGCCAACGCGCCGATCACACCACCCACGATTGTCACCAGCGTTAGCACTCGCATCGCGGCCACTCCCCCAGTTCGCTCTCGAAATATGTGGAACAATTAACGCTGGTATTTAAGTCGCTGTTTCAGTTCGTGGTTGAACGGCGCATCATCTCTACGAGCCGGTTCTCACGATCCGCCCATCTCACGATCCGCCCATCTCATGAACCGCCCATCTCATGATCCGCCCATCTCATGGTCCGCCCACTGGCAGTTGCAAACGCAGCGGTTTGGCCTCGCGGACGATTTCCACTTGGACTTGTTTGCCGATCTTCGCCTGTTCGAGAGCGTAGGCGAGCAGGTCGGTTTCCCGCAGAAAATCTTTCCGGCCGTCAAAGGACACCACCACATCGCCCTTGCGGAAGCCGGCGCGTTTGGCGCGGTCGTGGGGCGAGAATTCGCCGACATGTTGGGCTCGCAAGGCCATCTGGCCGCTGCCCACACGCAACGACTCGCGGCCTTCCGCATCCAGCGTCCTCAGATAGAGTCCACCCAGCGCGTGACGACGCAATTCCCAACTGGACGCCCGCCAAGCGATATCGTCTTGGCGGCGCCAACCGGCGGGAAGTTCGAGCGTCAACGAAGTCTTGCTCGCCCTGCCGCCTCGTGTCACTTCCGCCGACACCTGTCCACCGTCCACCGGCACCTGCTGCAGGACCCACTGGATGTCGGCGATCGATAGCAGCGGCTGTCCTTCCATTCGCGTGATCACGTCGCCGGCGGCGAAACCGGCGGCAGCGGCCGGCGAGCCGGCTTCCACTCGCTTGACCAAGGCCCGTTCTTGCGGATCCATGACCAGTCCGATCGCCTTGGGGTGCGGATAGGGAAACAAGACCCGATCGGGGATCGCGCCGTCCTTCTGCAGATGATGGGCCCGCTGAGCGTCGCCGATTTGGTGGCAGTGAATGCAGCTACGCACCACGTTGCCTTCGTAATCGAGTTTGGGACCGTATTTCCCGCGCAGCGTCGGGAACTGTTCGGGCACGGAGAATTCCGGGGCCGCTCCGCGTTTTCCCGCCAATTCCGCGCGATTCGCCGGATACGCCTTGTGCAGTGCCAACGCCCCTTCGAGCGCTTTGCCCAGGCCGGCGATCGACACGTCGTTCGCCCATTCCTTCTGATCGGAACGCGTGCCGTAGCGTCCATAGATATCGCCGGCCGCGTTGAGCATGAAAACCGCGAACGACTGGTCGGTGTCGAATTGGAAGAGCGACAAATCGAGCCCGTTCGTCGAGACGATCCGCACGCGCACGAAGCGTTCGAGCAACGGTCGGAGTTGGGTGTCGTTGTCCACCAAGTCGTCGTCCAACTTCACGCATTCCTCGCAGGGAATGCAACGCAACACGACCACCAGCGGTTTGCCGCTCGACTTGGCCTCCTCGATCCCCTTCGCCAAATTGTTGTAGATCCAGAAGCCGTCCGCCTCGACTTTCGCCTTGTCTTGGCGAACCTTCTGTTCGCGGGTCTGCGCCGCCACCATCGCGGGCGTCATCGGCACGGCGGCCAGTAGCAACGCCAAGATCACGCGGAATACCAACCGAGTCATGCCGATAGCTCCTGAATGGACTTCGCGAAAAATCGCCTGGATGAACGTTCGCCGTTCCGCACCGAGCGCCGGCGATTTTCCCGTCGCCGGAATATCGGGGACGGGCCGGGAATACGCGAGGGGTTGTTTCCCGCGGCTCGCCAATCTACTTTCAACAGTTCCACCTGCCGCAAGAACGCCAAGCGGCCCCAACAGTTTACGCCTGCGGATGCGTTGAGCGGACCCGCCAGGCAGATGCGCCAGGCCAATGCGCCTGGTGGATCCGCCTGCACGATCCAACTGGCGTCCCGAGTCAGCGGTTGTTCTTACGAGGAGCGAAATGGTGACCACAAGCAGATTAGGGCGAGCGCGCCGCCTGGGGGCCTCATTGCCTTCGTTGCTCGCCCTGATGCTCGGAGCGGGTTCGTTCCTGGCCGGCTTCGATGTTATCGATATTCTCCGCGTTTGGAGCAACCGTCCGAGTGTCCTCGCCATCGAACCTGCGGCAACTGGCCCGTCTGCGGCAACTGGCCCATCTTCGGCAGCTAGCGCGCCCACCGCGTCGCCTCCGTCTTCCATTTCTTTTTTGAACGACGTCGAACCCGTGTTGACTCGGTTCGGCTGTAACAGTGGCGGATGCCATGGCAAGCTAGCTGGTCAGAACGGCTTTCGGCTTTCGTTACGCGGGTTCGCGCCGGATTGGGACCACCAATGGCTCGCCCGCGAATCCCGTGGCCGGCGCCTGAATCCGGCGTCCCCCGAGCTCAGCCTGCTGCTGCGAAAGGCGGTTGGCGAGTTACCGCATGGTGGCGGCAGCCGGTTTGAGCGCGGGAGCGATGCGTATCGGTTGCTAAGCGATTGGATTGCCGCCGGAGCTCCCGGTCCGAAGACCACCGACCCGGAACTCGAACGGCTCGAAACCCAGGTCTCGACGACTACGCTGACGATCGGCCAGACGCAACCGGTGCGCGTGTTCGCGGTCTACAGCGACGGTCAGCGGCGGGATGTGACGTGGCTGGTCCGGTTCGATTCGCAGGACGCCGGGGCCTTGGAGGTCAGCGCCGACGGTGTCGCGCGGGCGCTGCGGCCGGGCGAAACGGTGCTCCGAGCCGCCTTCCAAGGTCAAGTCGCGATCGTCGCGTTCACGATCCCGCAAGCGGTTGACACGCGGCCCGAATGGTACGCGACTCGCTGGAATTCGCTCGATGGCCCGGTGTTCGACAAATTGAATTCGCTCCGCATCGAGCCTTCCGAACTGTGCGACGACGCGACCTTTCTTCGCCGCGTGTCGCTCGATCTGATCGGCCGATTACCCACACCCGAAGAATCCCGGGCGTTCCTGGGAGCCCTCGCGCCTCAACCCGCCGGCAATTCGAATTCAGCCGCCAATTCAGCCGCCAACGTAGCCACCGACGCAGCCGCTAACGCAGCCGCCAACGTAGCCGCTCGTCCCGCCGGCACTTCGGCCACCGACGTCGCGGCGATCCAGGAGCGGCGGCGGCAGCTCGTGGACCGCCTGCTGGACCGGCCCGAGTGGGCCGATTACTGGGCGTTGCAGTTGGGGGATTTACTGCAGAATCGCAAGGAACGCGACCATGACGTTCGCGGCATGAAAGGGGTGCGTTCCTTTCATGCTTGGTTGCGGAACCAGTTGTTGGAACGGCGTTCATGGCGCGAGATCACACGCACGGTGTTGACGGCCCATGGGCCGACCGACCAACGCCCGGAAGTGGGTTACTTTGTGGTGACCGTGGGTGAACAAGAGGCGGTGCAATCCGAGGTTGTCGACTCTGTGGCGCAAGCCTTCCTGGGAACGCGGATCGGCTGTGCGCGTTGCCACAACCATCCTTTGGAGCGGTACACCCAGGACGACTATTATCATTTCGCGGCGTTCTTTTCCCGCGTCGCGTTGCGTCGGCAGGCACCCGAATCCGGTCCCACGACGTTGATCGTGGGCACGCGGCACACGGCGAATCTTGAACGGCAATTGGAGGAGGAAACCGCGAAACGCGGCCAGCCGAACGCGGGCGACATCGCGGCGCTCGACAAGCGGATCGCCGATCTCCGCAAGCAACTCGAATCGGCGCTGGCCGCGCCCGCCACCGCCGGACAGCCGCGGACCGGCGCGCAGCTTGCCCCGCGTCCCCTGGATCGGTCCCCAATCACGCTCGCGGCTGGCGGCGATCCGCGAGCGGCGCTTGTGGATTGGATTGTCGACCCGCGGCACGACTTGTTCGCCGGTTCGATGGTGAATCGTTTGTGGAAACACTTCCTTGGTGTCGGACTCGTCGAACCGGTGGACGACTTGCGGGCGACGAATCCGCCTTCGAACGCGGCCCTCTGGGCGACGCTCTGCCGCGAGTTCACCAGCCACGAATTCGACTTGCGGCACGTCATGCGGCTGATCACCACTTCCCGGGTCTACCAGCTCTC
>CAIXSC010000022.1 GCA_903921945.1 uncultured Planctomycetaceae bacterium | reverse complement strand
TTCGCTTCCTTTTCCGCGATCCATCGCTTCTGCGTGGCCTGTTGGTTTTGATCGGCGACCATTCGCGTGTTGCGGCCATTCATGTCGCTCACGTCACGGAAGAACGCCAGCATCCGGTAGTAATCTCGATGGGGCAGCGGATCCTTCTTGTGATCGTGGCAACGCGCACAGCCGAGCGACATGCCGAGCATCACCTGAGCGGTTGTCGACACGATGCCATCGAAAGCGTCGAATTTCGCAAGCGGTCGATCCGCCGGCTCATCGTCCCAGATTCCCAGCCGGTAGTATCCGGTGGCGGTCAGCGTTTCGAGCGACGCGTCGTCGAGCTCGTCTCCAGCGAGCTGTTCCATGAGGAAACGGTCGTACGGTTTGTCTTGATTGAAGGCGTTGATGACGTAATCGCGATACCGCCAAGCGTGCGGTTTGGCGCTATCGCGCTCGTAACCGTTCGACTCGGCGTAGCGGACGAGATCCAGCCAATGGCGTCCCCATTTCTCGCCGTAATGAGGCGACTCCAACAACGCCTCGATCAACTTCTCGTAGGCGGCCGGCGAGGGATCCCGCGTGAACGCTTCCACCTGGGCCGGAGTGGGTGGCAGGCCCAGCAAATCGTAGTAGGCGCGACGCACCAACGCGATTGGATCGGCAGGCGCGGAAACCGCGAGCCCGGCGCCGCTAACTCGAGCGGCAACAAACGCGTCGATCGGGTTCGCGACCGCTTCCGGCGCCACATTCGCGGGCCGGGGCGGCGGCGTCGGACGCTTGATCGGCTGATAGGCCCAGTACTGACGCGCCGCCGCATCGACGACACCTTCGCGCGGCTTCGGCGCCGGCATCGGCGCCACCGAATCTTGGCCCGGCGTCCATGGCAGACCGTCACGCACCCACCGTTTTAGAACGTCAATGTCGGCGGCCGTTAGCTTGCCGCTGGGAGGCATTTCCAAATCGCGGTACTCGATCGCCCGCACCAGCGCGCTTCCCTCCACGTCGCCCGGCTTCACCGCCACGCCAAGATCGCCTCCCGCGATCGTCGACGCTCGACTCGTCAGGCGGAAACCGCCCCGAATCTTTTCCTCGCCGCCGTGACACTTCAAGCAATGCTTCTTCAATAGCGGTTGCACTTCCGTCTCGAAGAACCGCACCTGCTCGGCGGAAAACGCCTGTTTCCCGTCCGCCGGTTTGCCGGCGGCTGCGGCTGGGCTGGCGGCCGCCTGGCCAGCCGAAACTTGGCCAGCCGAAGCTTGGCCAGATAAAGTTTGGCCAGCCGAAGCTTGGCCAGCCGAAGCTTGGCCAGCCGAAGCTTGGCCAGCCGAAGCTTGACTCGCAGGTTCTTGCGCGGACGTTTCCCGCAGCCCCGAGCGATTCCAAGGCGGGCTCACCGCGAGAGCCAAAATCAAACTGGCAGCGACCGCGGCCGCCACGGACGCGGTGTCGTGGAGGGGCTGTCGAGCCGATCGCGGATCGCGGGCGAACCACCGTCGGAGCATCGTTACAATCCTTCAGGAACAAATCGTAACTGCGGAATGAAAATCGTCGCTGCCAAACACTCGCTACTGCAAACGCTTTGCCAGCTCTTGGAAGATCGACAGCATCGCATCGAAGTAGGTTTGGGCTTCGTCCAGGGCCAGGGTGAGCGGCGGGCTGACCCGGATCACGCGGCCGGCCAGGGGGCCGAGCAGATGGATGGCATGTCCATGGCGGTCGCCCAGGTAGCAGGCCCGGACGCATTCAACGGCCACTTGATCCGCCGTCAAATCGCCCATGGGAAGGCATTCGATCCCCCACACGGTTCCTTCGCCGCGGACGAATCCCACCAGCCCGGTTTCCTTCAGCCGCAACAAGCCATGCTCGATGACTTGCGACAGTTGACGTCCGCGAGCGATGACATTTTGGCTTTCGAACTCATCGAGAGTCGCGAGAACCGACGCGCACGAAATCGGGTTCGCGGACCAAGTGTCGGAGCCCTCGCCGAACTTCATGACCGCGAACGCGTCGGCTCGACCGACGGCGGCGCTGACGGGGATACCGTTGCCGAGTCCCTTGCCGAGGCAGACGATGTCCGGTTCGATGCCGTATTGCGTGTACGCGTACATCGGACCGGTGCGGCCGAAGTTGGCTTGGATTTCGTCCAGGATCAGCAACAAGTCATGCTCGCGGCAGAAGCGTTCCAGCAATTGCATGTACTGCGGTTGCGGATGGTACGACCCGCCACCGCCGAGGTACGGTTCCGTGATGATCGCGCACAGGCGGTCGCCATGTTCGGCGGCGATCGCCTGCAGTTCGCGGGCGTAGTGGGAAAGGTCAAGCGGTTGGCGGCGGCGTTCCAGGTCGCGGCATTCTTCCATGGGGAAACTGATAAACCGCACGCGCGGATCGCGTTCCGGGTCGTGTTCACTGCCAGTCACGGCGCCGGCGAGCCCCTTCTTTCCGTGGAATCCGCGGCGAGTTGCCAGGATCATGTCCCGTCCAGGCCGGCGTTTCATGGCGACCCACAACGCCTTTTGCACCGCTTCGCTTCCGCTGGCCGCCCACAGAACCTGTTCCATCCGGCCGCCACCCGGTTCACGCCGCATGCTTTGCAACAGCCGCTCGCAGGCCATCACTTCGAGTTCCGTCGCCGCGTTGTAGGCGGTCAAAGGCACCGCCGAATAATACTCGCCATCGCCGGTCGGATTGGCGATCCCCATGTACTCCAGGACCCGTTGCCACCAGCGAGCCGGGTTGTGGCCGAGGTTCGCCACCAACACGCCCGAGGTGAAATCAACGAGCTTCCGGCCGTCCGCCGTCCAGTGGTACGAGCCCGCGCTTTTCGCGAACACCGCCAGCGACGGCGTGTACGTCCGCAAACAACTCGGCTCGGTCTCTCCCAAGCGGCGGCGCCACTGGTTCGAATCCGGTTCGCCCGGATGCTCAATCGCGGCGTGTTTGTGCGGCGTGGCGACAGCCTTGGCCGCGAAAGTCGTCTCGATGACAGAGGCCATGGTAGGTTCCAGCGAAGGTCGAGAAGTAAGGTGGGTGGGTAGGAGGGAAGGAAGGAAAGGCTGCAAATAAGGCGGAGTAGCGTATCGGCGGGTGGACAAAACCCGTTCACCAAACAGCGGGCGGCCCGCTAAACCGACGGACCGTAAAGCACGACTGGCTGAGCACTGCCTGGCTCCAACAGGACAAGACCGCCAGCCGGATGGTTCACATGGACAACACAGTTGGGCCGTCCGGCCGCGTGCGCGGCCAGAATCGCTTCCATCCCTTGCACGGCCGCGACCACTTGCCGCTCCGCCCCTAAGTCGTTGTACGCGAATCCCCGCATTTCGTCCAATCGCCGCGGGCGGTCAACCGCCGCGCCGCCAAACTCGACGTACGCCGCCTCGCGGGCGAACTGCTCGAGCACCTCGATGCCATAGCCCCGTTGTGCTCGCTCGCCCGTCGGTTCAACAAACCGGCCGTTGTAATGGTTGTTCATCGTCGTCTTGACCGTGAACGGCGTGTGGCCTTCGATGGTGCATTCCACACCCCGCTTGCGGCTGTGCGAATTCCAGACGCCGTTGTCGAATCGGAACTGCACCTCCTGCTCGACGTAACCCGGGAAATTGTCCGGCGTGACCCAACTGGTGTGAATGTCGAAGGCCGCCTCGCGACCGTCGTCATACCGGTAACCTAGCCGCAACTGCGTCGAGTCCCAGGTGGAACCGTCAGCCGGCCCGACCAAGCCCCGCTGCCCCGAGCAAGTTACGCTCGTCAACCGGCCGCCAAACGTGAAGTCGATCAGCTTGATGTAATGCACCGCCACGTACGTGCCCGGGTTTCGCCCGACGATCCATTCCGCGAACTGGGCGCCCGAGATCTGCTTGGGCTCAAGCAACGAGCAGTAACCGTTGTTCACATGTTTCAATAACCCGTCATGGACAAACGTCCGCAACTTCTTGTGGTCCGGATCAAACAGCTTGTGGTAGACCACCTTCGCCAGCACCTGCCGCTCGCGTGCCAATTGGTCGAGCGCGTCGAGTTCGGCGAGCGACAGGACCGACGGTTTTTCGAGCAACAAGTGCTTGCCCGCGTCCAGAACCGCTCGCGATGACTCGTAATGGCGGTCATCCGGCGTCGCAACGCAGACAAAGTCGACGCCCGCCGCGAGCAACTGGGCGGTCGAGTCCGGTTCGGCGAAACTGCGGAAATCGGCGATGCGACCGCCCGCCGCCGCCTTGTACGCGGCCGCCCGGCTGCCGGTCTTACTCGCGACGGCCGCCAGTTCGATGTCGCACAGGCCGAAGCGTGGGTCATACAGCCCACGCTGCCGAGCCGTCTCGAAAAACGGCCGATAGGTTTCGTCGAAAATCATCCCCATGCCCACCATGCCGGCACGCAACCGGTGGACTGCCAGGGACCGTGGAGGTGTCGTTGCTTGTTCCATGCGTGAAGAATAACCAAACGCTTCGCCATTGGCCAGATAAGTCGGCCTGCCGGTCCACTTGCCAGCGGCGCCGGACAGTCACACAATGCCTGCCTCTGTCGAACGGCTTGCCGCCTACCCTGTCTCCAAGGATGACCGCCCATGTCCGACCGTCCCCGAGTGATTTTGTCCGGGTTTGCCGACGAGGCGGCCAATCAAAAGACGGCTGAACAGCAGTTCGTGGCCTTCGCGGCCGCCGGCCTGCAGTTCTATTCGCTGCGGTTCATCGACGCGGGCCATGGCGTGAAAAACGTCATGTTGTTGACCAAGCAGGAGATCATGAAGATCCGCCATCTCGAAGACGAGTATGGCCTGAACGTCGCCTCGATCGGCTCGCCGATCGGCAAAGTGAAACTGCTGGACGTCGACGATGGCTCGAAGAACCGCTTTGTCCCGTTTCAGCAGTACATGGCCGATGACGTGAACCGCGTCTGCGAGTTGGCTCACGCGTTTGAAACGAAGCTCATTCGCGGGTTTTCGTTTTACCATCCGCGTGGCACCGACCCGCGGGACCACCTGCCGCAGGTTGTCGACCAACTGGGGCAGATCGCCGAGGTTTGCCATCGCAGCGACCTGACGTTCGGGCTGGAGGTCGAAGCGAATCTCGTCGGGCAGAACGGCGATCTGATGGCGGAAATCCATCGCCAGGTCGACCACCCGGCGCTCGTGCTGATCTTTGACGCCGGCAACATCGTCACGCAGGGCTTTTCGTGTGACGAGGTTTTCCAGCAGTACTTGACGATGAAAGACGGGCTGGGCTGGATGCACATCAAGGACTACCGCCACCCCGCGCCGGTCCAACGCTCGGGGCACGTCGACGAAGAGGCGCTCAAACATTTCGTGCCAGCCGACTTGGGCGACAGCGGCCACGAGGCGATCCTGCGAAACTTCAAAGAACACCTGCCAGCGCTGGAGAAGAAACTCGTTCGCCGCGGTATTCCGGGCGTGTTCCTCGATCTGGAACCGCACGTCAAAGGCGGCGGTCAATTCGGCGGTTTCAGTGGACCGGACGGTTTCGGCGTCGCGCTCCGCGGACTCTGCCGCGTGCTGGACTACGTTGGAATCGACTACCATCTCCGCGATTTCGACGACGTCCGTGCCGCTCGCGGATTCTAGCCAGCCCGTTCAACAGCCGGTCACGCTGAGCGAATACAGGCCACGGACTAACACGGTTGGAACACGGAAGAGGAAAAGGGAGAAGAATGCATCGCCTTCGGGCATCCTCTATCTCCTTTATCTCCTCTCCGGGTTTTCCATGCTCGTCCGTGGCCAATCATTTCTCTTGGCGGCTGCCAAGACACGGAAGCGGAGCGGCGAAACGCAAATCATGGACGATCAGCAAAGGCAACCGCCTAGCGATACGGTGGGCTCTTGGCCATTGCCGCTCTTAAAGACCGTATCGAACGCCATGCCACGGTAGCTCGAAGACAGAATCTTCCATTTCGAATCCCGGATGGCCCCTTTCTTTTGCGAACCCCAAAGAGGTTGCTCGGGAGTTTGCGGCAGGGTCGTCCCAGGCGACGGTCGGGCGGGGCGACGGTCGGGCCGGGCGACGGTCGGGCGGGCGGTTTGCGCCGCGCCGCTACGCGCTTCCGAGACAATCGCAACTTGGGTCGGGCCGGGCGGCTTACGCCGCGCCGCTACGCGATTCCGAGCCAATCGCGACTTCGGTGCGGGGCCGAATCGAACCGGTCCATTCAATCTGCCGGTTGAAGTCCCCCGCTCTCGGTCGCCGACTCGCTTTCTGTGCCGCTTGCTGTCTCGCTTTCCGTGCCGCTTGCTGTCTCGTCTTCCGTCCTGCTAGCTGACTCGCTGGCCTGCTCGTTTGCCTCGACGAGCATGTCCAGGGTTGTGGCGGTTGTGGCGGTTGTGGCGCGGCGGTACTCGCTGACGGGGCGCTCGATCGGTTGGCCGTCTCGGGTTCGCACGGCGGTGCCTTGGCCATGAATCCGACCGATAAACCGCTGGGGAATGCGGCAATGAACGGTCACGCGATCCTCTTGGTAGCGCTGGGAGAGGATCTCGCCGTGTTCCGCCAGGTAGGCCAATAGTTTGCCGTTCGCCACATGCGTTTCGACTTCCAAGTCGGCGAACGCGCGGCTCAACGCGTCGCTGACGCCGATCGCCAGTTTGTCAAAGCCGTCGCGTGACCGCGCGCTGATCGGCACCGCGTTCGGATACCGCACCATCAAGCTGGCAGCCCGCTCGGCGGCGAGTGGCCGGTCGGTCTTGTTCAGCACTAACAACGTGTCTTTCGCTTGGATGCCGATTTCCTCGAGCACGCTGTAGACGGCGGCGATTTGTTCCATCGCGGCCGGGTTGGACGCGTCGGCGATATGGAGCAATAGGTCGGCCTGCCGCGCTTCCTCCAGCGTCGCTTTGAAGCTGGCGATCAGCGAGTGGGGCAGGTCGCGAATGAACCCGACGGTGTCGCTCAACAACACCGGTCCCCAGCTCGGCAGATGCCAGCGGCGGGTGCGGGTGTCCAGGGTCGCGAAAAGCTTGTCGGCAGCCAACACGTCGGCGTCCGTCAAAGCGTTCATCAACGTGCTTTTGCCGGCGTTGGTGTAGCCAACGAGCGACACGGTCATGTGGTCCCGGCGAGCGGCGACTTGCCGTTCTTTCCGCTGCTCGATTCCATGCAGTTCCTCGCGCAGCTCGAAGATCCGTTTCTCCACGAGCCGCCGGTCGGTTTCCAACTGCTTTTCACCCGGGCCGCGCATGCCGACGCCCATTTTGATACGCGACAAGTGGGTCCACAGCCGTTTGAGCCGTGGCAGCGAATACTCCATTTGCGCCAGCTCGACCGCCAACCGCGACTCGTAGGTGCGGGCATTCGACGCGAAAATGTCGAGAATCAATTCGGTGCGATCGAGCACCTTGACCTTGAGCGCCTTCTCGAGATTGCGCGATTGGCCCGGATTGAGGTTGTTGTCGAACAACACGACGTCCGCGTCATGTTCCTGCACGAGCCGCTTCAGTTCCTCAACCTTGCCCGAGCCCATGTAGGTCGCGGGATCGGGGCGGTCGCGGCGTTGTGTCATCCCGCCTTCGACTTTGACTCCCGCCGTCTTCGCCAGTCCTTCCAGCTCCTCGAGCGGTTCGCCGATGTCCTCGTGATCGGGCAGGATGACTCGCACAAGCACTGCCTTCTCACTTCGTATGCTTTGACCGCGTTGGATCTCGTGCGCCACAGTGATGCGTTTTCCTTGCTGGCTAGGGTCGTGGTTTCGTCGCGATAGGCGGATGGTCCGGTGCGGACCATGCGCCGCTCCGTAATTCCCCCCGAATAT
This sequence comes from uncultured Planctomycetaceae bacterium, assembly GCA_903921945.1. Lineage (GTDB taxonomy): Bacteria > Planctomycetota > Planctomycetia > Pirellulales > Pirellulaceae > CAIXSC01. The sequence goes on along the minus strand of CAIXSC010000022.1, from coordinate 1,107 downwards.
ACCGATTGGCAAACAGGACGCGAAACGGTCCAGTTAGGTTCGCGGGTCTTCCGGATTTGTCAGCCGCCGCCACCGACCGCCGCCACTTCCAGTCGCGGCGCCGGCGGCTGCCAAAAGGCAGATCGCTGGCATGACCGGTCCCCGCATCCGTAGATTGCTCCAGTACAGCGTATGAGCTGCCGCAAAGCAGAGGATCAGCGTCACCAGCGGACTCCAGGCCACCGCCTGTCGAACGATAACCCGTCGACGAACGGTCCCGTTTCGGGCGAACGGAAAAAGCCGCGTGCGGCGGACCGCGGCGATCCAAGTGAACGTGCCCCTCGCGGCGCAGACGCCGACGACCAAGTACCAGGCTGCGACCGCGTACCGAGCCGCTCGCTTCGCACGGCCTTCTTTCACCGTCGTCGCCTGGGGCAGGGGACTCCAAAACTGGCCCATTCGCACCAGGGAAGACCGGACAAACAGCGCCGGGTCAGCCACGATGTGGGACCGGGCACAGCGATTCGCAAGCGCGTCTTCGGCCAACTCGCGCGCTACGCCCCGCAGTCGGTCGTGAGCGGCTCGCGCGTCTGGCCCCAGCGAATCGCGGCAACGCGCCATCAAGTAGTCCTCCGCCGGCAAGCGCCACGGCAATCCGTCCGGCGCCGGAGCGACCAGCGAACCGTAGTAATCGGGGTTGTTTCCCAACAGCAGCGTGTAGCCGCCATGGGTTGTCGTCGCGATCCAGCGACCCATCTGTTGGTTATTCCGTGCCGCCCATAGTCCCACGACCGCCAGCCCGCCAGCCAACACCAAACTGGCCACCATCAAAGCGTGGACACCGAACGCGGTTCGGCCGAACCGGCAGCCATCACTGTCACGCGCTCGTTCAGTGCCGCCCTCGAAGACGTTGCCGCCTGCGATTGCAAGGCCACCTGCTGTTACAAGGCTGCCCGCCGTGACATGGTCGCCCGCAGTCAAAAGGCCGCCCGCGGTTGGAGGGCCGGGCATGCGAGCGCGGCCGCCCGCGGTTGGAACGCCGGGCACGCGGGCACGGCCACCCACGCGTAGGCGAAGGCGGGCGAAGCCGACAGCGATGGCAAGGCACGGCAGCCATGGGAGAAATGT
>CAIXSC010000021.1 GCA_903921945.1 uncultured Planctomycetaceae bacterium | reverse complement strand
CAGCCTTGAACGCTTGGCGGCATCGCTGCGATTTGGTTCCAACGATTTCGACTGGCCTCGTTACGACTGGACAGGCTTGCCCCGGAACGCCGCTGTCGGGCAAGCCATCGGCGACCGCAGTGCAAGCTGGAAAAGCGGGAGAACGGGAGATTCCGTTAGCCCCTGCGGCGGGAAATGCGGCTGGCAATGCGGCGGTCCCTGCGTTGGCCCCGGCAGCGGGCGATGGGTTGGGGAATGCGCCGCCGGCTGCGGCGGGCGATGTTTCGCTGGATCCCTTACCGGATCTCACCGCGATCGGATTGCAATTCCGCGCCATAGTCGGACAATTGAGGGCGGAATGGCCGGGGCGTCCGGCCGCCGCGCGTTGACCGATGGCGCGATCGTTTCGCGCCATGCGTGGTCGCTCGACACGGAGAAGATGCCGATATGCGACAGCCTGCTTTCCGTGACCTGTCTATAGCTATGGCGGTTCGCCGAACCGCCCCGAGTGCGGCCGGAAACCTGTGGATGTCGGTTGTCATCGCCACAGTAATCGTCGCGATGTCGCAGGTGTCCACGCCCGCGTTCGGCCAAGTGCTCGTGTCGTCCACCAAGAGCTGCACACGGTGTCATTTTCCGGCAGCCGGCGAGATTGGCATCGAATCACCGGCCCCGGACAAGCCGTCGCCCTTTTGCGCTCAGGAGGAGGCTGCGGCCTGGGAACAAACCGACAAACACCGCCAATCGATGTTCCTGCTGCTGAACAACAGCAACCGCCCGTTGACCAATCGCATTCTCGGCTTCGACATCGCCGAGGTGCTGGCCTTCAAGCTTGAGCCGCGAAAGTATCGGCCGCTGAATGCCACGGCCGAGGTCTCCGTCGATAGTGTGACGGCCGTCGAGTTCCGGAAGGAGGCGGATGCGGCGCGTCGAGCGGTCGTCGAGCAGTGCCTCTCGTGCCACTCGCCGATTTCGGAACCGCTGCTGGATGATCCCACGGTCAGCTCGCTGGAATTCGGCGTTTCGTGCCAAGCGTGCCATGGGATTGGCTCGGGCTACTTCGCCGCACACCAGGACGGTTCGCGGATGTGGCGCTTGCTCGATCCGGCCCTGAAAGATTCGCAGTTCGGGCTCCGCGACCTGCGGCACCCACGGGTTCGGGCGGAACTGTGCGCGTCATGCCACGTGGGCAGCATGCGGGAGGATTGGGGACCGGCGGCGATCAAGGCCCGGCGGTTTGTGAAGCATGAATGGTATGCGCAGGGGCATCCGCCGCTGCCGGGCATCGAGTACGTCACCTTCGCTTCGCAAATGCCGGCCCATTGGCACACGCTGCGTGAGAAGGCCGCTTCGCCGAAACCGTTTCTGTTTCTGGACATGCCCACCGCGGACGAACAGCAAAAGCTCGCCGCCTTGCGGGCCGCCTTCCATCAACAGTATTTGGCTCCGAAGGGAATCGATCTCTCCGCGCTTAAGGACAGCTACCTTGCGGCCAACCGGGGTGGACTGCCGAGCGTGGAATTGCCCGTGGTGCTGAGCGACCAGCCTCGCGGTCGTGACGTCCTGATCTCCGGAGTGGCAGTCCTGGCCCGCTACGCGTCGATGCTCGCTGATTGTCCGCCCGAGGACGCGACCGATTTCGCGTTGTTCGATTGCGGCGCTTGCCACCACGAATTGAGGAATCGCTTTCCGTCCGACGCCCGGGTTCGTCGACGCGTGACACCAGGCCGTCCTCCCGCCGCGCTCTGGACACTCGCCCTGGCTCGGTTAGGCGTCGATCATGCGGCGAACGTGGCCGCCGCCGCCGTCGCGATTCCGGCCGCTACGACTGCGCCGACCGCCGCCAGTGCGGCCGTCGCGACCGCTCCCATGAGGACATCCGCGGAGTGGCGGGAGGAATTTGAAGCCTCGATCGAAGCGTTGGATGCGGCGTTGTCGGCGCGGCCGTTTGGGGATTTCGAACGGCGCGGCGCGGCGGCTCGCCGCCTCCAAGCGGCCTGCGATGCGATCGCCCAAGGGCTCGCCACCGCGCCGTTTCTGGAAGCCGACGCGGAACGGTTGCTGGCAAGGCTCGCCCATCCAAAAAACGGCGAGGAACGCGATTACCACACGGCTCGGCAGTACGCCTGGGCGATCCGGGAAGTGGTGAAGGACTTGGCTGGAGTGCCGCATCGCAACGACGCTCCGGGCGCCGCCCGCTTCGTTTCCCCGCCCGCACGGCCTGTCCCCGCTCGAGTGCTCGCGGCGCTCGGCGCGAAATCGGACACGATGGTGATGTCCAACGATCCTCGAGTCATCGAACGCATTGACGGCCTATTCGGTTCCGACTCCTGGTTCGGGCCACTGCGACTCCGCCTGCCGGCCGGCCAACAAGAGACCATTGTCGGCAACCTGGCCGACAGCTTGAGCGCGATTTCGCGGCACGATCCGGCCTTTTTCCAAGAACGTCTGAAGCCTCTGCAGACGCAGTATCCTGTCGCCTCCGCCGACGATAGCCCAGCCAGTAACAAACCGGCCAGTGACAAACCGGCTAGTGACAAACCGGCCAGTGACAAACCGGCCAGTGACAAACCGGCCAGTGACAAACCGGGCGGTGACAAACCGGGCCAGTAACAAGTCCACGGTTGAGCCACGCGCCCGTGGAAATCCTGCCAATTCACGCTGAGCGACTTGGCCGAGCGTCGATGGGGCGGTCGTAAGATCGCTGAGGGCGCGCAACACGCAAGCGCGTTAGCGTTAGCGTGGCTCGATGAAGCGCATCTCTTTGACGACCCGAAACGCGGCGCTGCGTTGGAGCGCCGCGGTGCGGCGCGGGCCGTTGGCGGCTTCGGATTTCAAGCGGCGATCGAGCCACTCGCCAAGCGGCCCCGCGGCGGGAATCGAAGCATCGTCCCGCACGATGTCATCACCGTCACGGACCAGCTCGGACGATGCGAACGGCCCGATTTGCTCCGCAGCCAGATGCCGCGGCGATTCGGTGAGGCGACACCGGGCTTTCCATTCACCAGACGTGTGACCGTGACGACATGGACACGGGGCCCTTGGGGTGGGCTCATGCGGGGAGTCACACACGCAATCGATCGCTTGCGTCACCCCATCTAAGAGCTTCTTCTGTCTTCGTGAGACATTGTTTCGAGCTTTCGATGGATGGATCGACACTCAGCGAAAGGATGCCGATCTGCCCACGTTGTGGAACATAACGCCGAGCGACGTCACGGTTTTCCACTTGGATTTCCGCGACAACCGGCACCACAAGCCAAAAAGTTCGGATTGGAAAACGGCGGCACCGCCACAGCCACCACACCCCACATTGGGTTATTAGGCTACGCCACCCTGCCTCATTGAGCCTCTTTTGGCTGTCCGAGATGAGGACGAGTGGTCGTTCGAGACGGGCATACCAATCGCAATGTCGGCAATCT
>CAIXSC010000020.1 GCA_903921945.1 uncultured Planctomycetaceae bacterium | reverse complement strand
TTGCAGGAATTCGGCCAGTACGACGATTGGCGGATTGAAAAGAACATGACGGTGATTGGCGAATCGATCCGGCAACTGCAGAAACCGCGCGGTCGCGACGGCACGATGCCGTTCGATGCCTACACGTTGTATTACGTCGGGCAAGCGTTGTACCAAACGGGTGGCAACGACTGGGAAGAACACTATCCGAAGCTGCGGGACCATCTGGTCGCGACGCAGGTGGTGAATGCCGGCAGTCCGACCGAGCACGGTTGTTGGCAAGATCGCGGCGTGGGCGGCGGCGGTCGAGTGGGCGGTAAACCGGGCCAACTGTACGCGACAGCGGTCGCTTGCTTCATCCTGGCGATCCCCAACCGCTACTTGCCAATCCTCCAAGAAGGCCGGATCGAGAGCTTGCGCAAATGAATTTCCTGCCCACGTTTTCCGCTTGGCAATTCGCCGCGGCCGGTGCCGTGTGCGCCTCGGGACCGATCATCATCCATCTGCTCAATCGCCGCCGTCCCCGGCAGGTGCATTGGGCGGCGATGGATTTTCTGCGCGAAGCGTTGCAGCGTCATCGCCGGTTGATTCAGATTCGCGATTTGCTGCTGTTGTTGCTGCGCGTCCTGGCGGTGGTGCTGTTCGGGTTCGCCTTGGCGCGGCCGTACTTTTCGGCGAACAGCAGCCAGTTCGACGGCACCCAACCGCTCCATGCGGTGCTGTTGATCGACAACAGCCTGAGCATGGGTTTTCAATCGACCGCCGGCACGCTGCTGGACGAGGCGCGGACGCGTGCCCGCGAGTTCATCGATCGGCTGCCGCGCGGCAGCCAGATCAGCGTGATTCCGCTCTGCGGTTCCGCCCGCGGCATGACGGTCGACCCTTACTTCACGAAAGAAGACGCCGCCGAGGCGCTCGCGCGGATCGAAGTCGTGGACCGCGGTGTCAGCCTGCGCGGCGCGCTCAACCTCGCTCGCAAGGCGTGTGAAGCGTCGCCGGAGCTCGCCAAGCGGTTGGTGCTCATCGGCGACCAGCAAGGCCAGAACTGGGTCGATGTCGATCAAGCGGCGTTGGCCGAGCTGCCGCCGATCCAGATCGTCACCATCGCGGCCACTCGGGCGGAAAACACTTGGGTGGAAAGCTTACACGTCGGCGGCGATGTCGCGGCGTTGAACCTCGAGACTTCGATTGTCGCCGAAGTTCGCCACGCGGGCGACGGACCGCGGCGCGACTTGCCGGTGACGCTGTGGGTGGACGGCCGCCCGGTCGCCACGCAAAGCGTCACCGTTCCGCCGGGCGAAGGCGCGCGGCAGGTCGTCTTCCAGCATGTCTTTGCCGACTACCAACCCGAGCCCGATCGGCCGGTCTACGTGCCGATTCACGTCGCGCTTGCCCCGGACCAATTGCCCGAGGACGATCAGCGCTTCGGCGTTGTGCCGGTGGTCGCCGAATTGCCGGTGGTGTTCGTCGATCAGTTCGCGGACGACGAAGAGGACCGCACGCTCCGCCGCTTCGGTGAAACCCGCTGGCTCCGCACGCTGCTCAGCGATGCCACTCGGCCCGATCCGTCGCTGCCGTCGCTGGTGAAGGTTCGCCATGTTCGAATCGATCGGCTGTCGCGGGATGAATTGGCTGATGCTCGGCTGGTGATTGTCGCGGGCGTGAAGAATCCAGCGGACAAGGTCGACCTGCTGCGGGAGTACGTGCAGCAGGGCGGCCAGTTGATCGTCGCGGCGGGTGGCGACTTCGATCCGGCCGCTTGGTCGGAGGCGGCGTGGCGCGGCGGCGACGGCATCTTGCCAGGGCCGCTCCAACGCGAACCGCTCGGCACGCTTCCGGAACTGGCCACGGGCACGCTCAATCCGTTCCAGTTCATCTTCGAAACGCTGCGCGAGGAGTACTTTGGACTGCCGAGTGTTTCGCGGGATGAGCTTCGCGATTTGTACGACGAACCGCTCTTCTTCCAAGTCGTCGACCTGGACCTGCGCGACGAAGTGCTCGCTTCGCTCCGGACCGCCGAACAGCGCTGGCTGGAAGAGCAGGCGAACGCGTCGGCCGAAGCGGGCGCCGGTCCCGGGGACATGAGCACATCGCCGCGGGACTCCACGGCTGGCACGAAGACGAATACGAAGACCGACACGAAGACCGACACGAACGCGGATGCCGCGGCCGATGCGAAGGCCGATGCGCAATCCGTCACGAGGGTCGACGACGCTGGCGATGCACTGGAATGGCTGCGGTGGCGGTCGAGCGTCGGCGCGGCGCCCGCGATCACCGGCGCCACGCCGGAAGAACGCAAACAGGCGATCGAGAAGGCGGCCGAATTGCGGCTCCCGCGTGTGTTGGCTCGGGTCAACACGCAGAACCGCGCCCCGCTGCTGGTCGATCGCCGCATTGGGCATGGGCGAGTGGTCTTCATGGCGAGCGGCGTGTTCTCGGGTTGGAACACTTTGCCGGATTCGGCGGCGATGTTTGTGTTCGAGCGTTTGTCGCGGGAGATGATCGCCACGACGCTCCCGCCAGCTCAATTCGCGACCTTGGAATCGATCAAGGTTCCGCTGCCGGACGTCGAGCCGGACAGCCGCGTCGAACTTTTCCGGCCGGATCAACCTGGCCGCCCCACGCCGCTCGACTTCGGCTTCATCGACCAACAGCGTCGCGGCGTGACACTTGCCAATGCACTCACTCGCGGCATCTACCGTATCGCGGTCCATTCGGAGAACGCGTCCGCCGCGTTATCGACCGCCGCGGGCAAAACGGATGGCGGGGCAGCGGATGGAAAGGCCAACGGCAAAGACGTGCCGGGCGGGGAGAGTAACACGGACGGGAAAAGTGGCGGCGCGGCGGGGAAGGCGTCGGGGGACAATCCGGCGGCCGGCGGCGCCAACGATCCGGCGCTCCGGGCGTTGGAAGGAGCAACGCGGGTGATTCCGCTGGCTTTGAACGGGCCGGCGCGGGAATCGGACCTCGCGCCGCTTACGGCCGCCAAGCTAGAGTCGCTTGAGGCGAACGAATCGCTGCGCTGGCTGTCGAGCGGCGAGTCGATCAGCCTGGAGGGGGCGCAACTCCGTGGCCAAGGGTCGTGGTGGTATCTCGCGTTGGCCGTGCTACTGGCATTGATTGGCGAACTGGTGATCCTGGCTCGAATGACGGCGGCTCGCGCCGTGCAGGCAACATGAAACGCATCTTGGGTTGGCTCCTAGGGCTCGAGGAGGTCGTTTCGATCGACCAGATCGAACCGTCGTTGGCCGCGCCTTGGGCATCGAACGAATTCGGCGCCTTTTGGGTCTTACTGGCGCTGGGCGCCGCCTTCGCCGGCGCGTTGGCGTTTTATCTCCGCTGGCAAGATCGGGGACGCACGCCGGTCCGGGTCGCGATGGGCCTCGCCCGCGGCGCGCTGCTCGCCCTGCTCGTGCTCACGCTGGCCGACCCAGTGCTCCGCTTAACCACCACCAGCCGTCAACTGCCCACGGTCTACGTCGTGATCGACGGCACCGATAGCATGGCGCTCCGCGACCCCATGACGCCCGAGGACCGCGCGGCGCTCGACAAAGCGGTCGGACTCGATCCGGCTCGCGTCGACGGCGTGGAGAAGAACGATGCCGCCGGCCCCGATGGCAAATCGAGCGATGGCAAGTCGGACAACGGCCAAGCGGACGCGGAAACGAAGGCGAAGACGGCGGAACTGGCCGGGAAGAAAGACGACGCGACCAGTGCGACGGACGGTGGCGACGCGAAGCGCGACGGACCGGTGCCGGCGCGGATCGACTACGTGCGGGCGCTGCTGCGTAAGGACAAAGGCGAATGGCTGAAGCGGCTGGAACGGGATCGCGACGTGTTGTTGCAGCCGTATGTGTTTGACGGGCAGACGACGAGCCAACTGCGAAAGCTGGTTGATGTTGGCGCGAGCCGATCCGACAGCGACCCGGTGGCCTGGGCCGAACAGCTCGGCACAGCCGGCCAGGTTACCGCGCTCGGCAATGTGCTCGACGACGCTTCCCAGCAAACGGCGAGCGGTCATTTAGCGGGCGTGATTTTGCTTAGCGACTTCGCCCACAACTCGGGATTGTCGCCGCTCACCGGCGGCGCCGACTCGCCGCTTGCCCGGCTTGGCGTGCCGATCTACACGGTCGGTGTGGGCGCCGTCGAGACGGTCGATTTGGCGGTCGACATCCAGGTTCCGCCCACGATGAAGAAGGGCGAGCGGGACGAGATTTCGGTGAAGTTGCGAGCGGCCGGACTGCGCGGCCAGTCGGCGACCGTCCAGGTCACCGCTCGCAAACTGGGCGGTGAAGAGGGGGAAACGCACGCGCCGATCGTCATTGGCCAACGCACGCAGTTGCTGGGCGACGACATTCCGCCGCTGTCGTTTCCGTTCACACCGGCGGACGCTGGCCGCTTTCAGTTTTCGGCGCATGTGACGCCGTTGCCCGGCGAGGTGCTCGACCAAAACAATCACGCGGCTCGCGAGGCGACCGTCATCGACGATTACCTGCGCTTGATGTACGTCGCTTTCGAGCCGACATGGGAATGGCGGTTTATCAAGGAAGTGTTCCATCGCGACAAGCTGGTCGGCATGTCGGGGTTCCGAACGTTCCTCAGTTCCTCCGATCCACGGGTGCGTCAATCGAACGCGCTGTTCCTGCCGTCGCTGACGCCGCAGCGTCGCGAGTTCTTCGCGCAAGACGTGATTTTTTTGGAGGACCTTCCCTCAACATCGCTCGGCACGCGATTTCCTGAACTGCTCAAGGAGTATGTCCGCGACTTGGGCGGCGGTTTGGTCGTGATCGCCGGACCGCGGTTCGGGCTGCGCGAACTGGCCCAGACGCCGATCGCCGAGATGTTGCCTGTGGTGATCGATCCGCAGGCGCGACCCAAGACCGATCGCGCGTTCGCGCCGCGCCGCACGTTGCTGGCGGCTGAGGAACCGTACATGCGGTTGAGCGACAACCAGCAGGAAAACGAACGCGCGTGGGCCAACCTGCAACAGCTCTCGTGGTACCAGCCAGTGGCCAACGTTCGCGAATCGGCCCGGGTGCTCGCCGAGCATCCGGTGGACATTTGCCGCGATGGCAAGACGCCGCAGCCGCTGATTGCGACGCGAGCGTACGGCAAGGGACAAGTCGTTTACTTGGGCATCAACGAGACGTGGCGTTTCCGACGGAAGTACGGCGAGAAGTACTATCGCGAATTCTGGTCGCGGCTGATCTACCGCTTGGGCATCGGCCACGCCTTGGGCGACGCCAAGCGGTTCGTTCCGTCGTTGGACCGCGAGGTGTATCGCGTCGACGACAAAGTCCGGCTGCGGGTTGAAGCGTACGACGCCGATTATCAGCCGCTCACCGGCGATGAACTGGAAGAGCCGTCGCTGACCGCCGAGCTGGTTTCGCCGGACCCGCGGGGAGGCCCGCCCCAGACGAAGATGATCGTCGTGCCGCTGCTGAAGGCGGGCGAATTCGAGGCGCGGTTCCCGGTCTACACGCCTGGCGAACATATCCTGCGGGTGAAAGATCCGATCGCGGGGCGCTTCGAGGAGCGTCGGTTCGAAGTCACCGCCGAATCGGCCGAGCGGCGCCAAGCGGTCCGCGATCTCTCGCTGCAAACCGACATGGCCTCCAGTTCCGGCGGCCGTTCTTACGAATTGATCAACGCCGAAAAGCTGGTGGACGATCTGCGGGCCGAGCCGCGCGAGCGGACCGTCACTCGCAACCATGCCTTATGGACGACGCCCCTGTGGTTCGGCTCCGCGATTGTCCTGATGCTGGGCGAATGGCTCGCCCGAAAACGACTTCAATTGGTTTAAACAGAGAATCCCCTCCCGCCTTTCGTCCGCGATGATGGCGACAGCCGAGTTTTCAACGCCAAGTCTCGACCGTCCCGCCTCCCCGCTGTGATCGACCCGCATTCGAACGCTTTGCCGACTATGAGCACCACCGTTTCACCGCCGCGTTTGACGCCCCTCCGCCGCCAGTTGCAGGCTCTGCGCCGCGCGCGGCAGCGAACGCGTATCGCGGCGGCGGTGAGCGCGGTGGCGATCGCGGTCAGCGTGGCGATCGCCGTCTTTTGGGCCATTGACCTGAAGTTCGAATTGAGCGTCGCGCAGCGGCTTGTGGTGCTCGGATTGGCGGCGGTCGGGTTGGTGTGGAGTTACCGCGCGTACGCGCGCGAATTGCTGGGCGTGTCCGAGTCGCTCGTCGAGGTCGCGTTGTTGGTTGAGCGGCGTCATCGGATCGATACCGATCTGGTGGCGGCGTTGCAGTTCGAACAGCCCGAGGCGCGGGATTGGGGTTCCTCGCAATTGGAAACGGCGGTCATCGAACAAGTCGCCGATCGCGGCCAAGCGCTCGACGTGTTCGACGGATTTTCCCGCGCGCCGGCTTCGGGGCGGCTGTTTTGGCTGACGATCGCGGGCGGCGGATTGTTGGTCGCGATGTTGCTCTTCCCGGGCCATGCCCGAGTGCTCTGGAATCGGCTGCTGCTAGGGGCCCTGCACTATCCCACGAACACGTTGATTCAGCGAATCGCGATCAATGACCAATTGGTGCTGGACGCCGCTACGCACGGCACCGCGCCGCGCCGCAGCGCGGCCGCGCAGAGTCGCGGGCTGGAGTTTTTCGCCCGCGTGGAAGGCGAGCGGCCGGCGAGCGGGCTGGTCCGTGTGTCATCGCTGCGTGGCGGCGCGACGCGGCCTGTGGAACTGGTCGAGCTGACCGTGGACGAACGTCGAACGCGGCTGGATGCGGCCGTTCGCGCACTCGAGCCGGTGGCGAAAGATGCCGCTTCGACCGGACCGAACATCGACGACGCGACGGTGCTGCCATACCTTGACTGCGACGCGCCGGCCGCCGCCGGCTTGTGGCGTCAGGCGCGGGATAGCCAAGCCTCATGGAGCGATGTGCTGGCCGCGGCCCGCGCGGCGCTCGAGAACTGGGAAGCGAACGCCGCGGGCGCGTCGGTCTTTCGTGGCCAGCTTGATCGCATGGTCGAGTCGATCGAATACAAAGTGTTCCTCGGCGACGCCTGGACCGATCCGGCGGAAGTCGTCATGACCCCGCGGCCGCTGATCGAACCGCGGCTCGCCGCGACCGCTCCCTCGTATGTCTCCGATTCCAACGCGATCCGCGAAATCGGTCCGGGCCGGTTGAGTGTCGTCGAGGGCTCGACGGTTTCCGTCGGCTTGGCGTGTGCCAACGGCAAGCGGCTTCGCGAAGCGTGGCTCACCGTGTTGGCCCTCAGCGGCCCGAAACGCTGGAACTTGGTCGCCGAAGACGACAGCCGTCTCCGTTGGCGGCTTGACGACACATCGGCTCCGTTCAGTCGCGTCGAGGAAGATCTGCGGTTCGAACTGCAAGTGCGGGATGAAGACGGTTTGACGCTGGAAACGCCACTGGCGGGGTTGGTGCGAGTGCAACCTGATCGGTCGCCGAGCGCGGTCATCCAGCTTGTCCATCGCGTGGTCTTGCCCAACGCGAAACCGGTCGTGCAATTCCGGGTGCTGGACGACCACGCGGTTGCCAGCGCCACCCTGCGAATCCGAGTCCAACGAGGGGAGGCGAGCAATCGCGCCCGCGAACGCGCCGCGGCCGATCCGGGTAAACCCGAGGCGGAGGCGCCCGAAGCCAGCGCGGAGGATGAGTCGAACGGGGACGAAATGACCATTCCGGTGACGCAGACCAAGCAAGTTATTCGGGGCGCGGAACTGCCTTGGAACGGGAAACAGGCGGTCGATTTAACGCCTCTGAAGCTGGTGAAAGGCGACCAACTGTCGATTTTGCTGGAAGTGACCGATTATCGCGGCGACCGCCCCGGAGTAACTTTCGGCAGCGAACCGGCGATTTTGGAGATATCGGATGAGGCGGGTGTGTTGTCGGCCGTGTTGGAAGCCGATCAACGCGCGGAAGAGCGGCTTTCGGAAATTATCAAGCGGCAATTGGGAATTGGCGAAGCTCCCTAGTTTTCAGGAGGAAGGCGTATGTTCCAGTTATTGCGTCGCGAGACGCGTCGAGGCTGGGTGGCCAGATG
>CAIXSC010000019.1 GCA_903921945.1 uncultured Planctomycetaceae bacterium | reverse complement strand
CGGAATGAACCAAGCCAAGTGCGAGCGTCAACAGGAAAAGAGCGCGGGACATACCGATTCTCCGGCTAAGTCGATGTCGGAAAGATCGAAGCGCGATGAATGCCAAGTTCCCAGGAAATCGGTACTGGCCAAGAAGTGGACGTAAATAACACGCCTCGTGGCGGGCGAATTGTAGAGATGGCCCCGATTGGCTGTCAAACAGCGGCCGCGAGGTCTGAGCTTGTAGACCAGCGCGCAACGCCATTCTGTGATTGGACGCGCAACAACCGGCCGCTCCTTGGCGAGGAATCGTGGAGACCAAGCGACACGTGTTCCGCCATGTCGTTTAGCGCCCCATGCCCGAGACGCTGGCTGGGGCGCGAACGAGATTCGGTACCCGCTCGCCGTTCGGGAAGCGGGCCCGGCCGTCGCCGACGGCTCGGCGGTAAACGAACGCGGCGGTAAACGACGGCAGGGGCAAACGAATGCGGGGGTGTTCGCACTCGCGGAGCGGCGTGAGCCGCCCGGCCCCATGGCGATCGCGGCCCACACCACCGAAAACGCCGTTGACGTGGAGAGCCTACGCGGCGGTAACATCGAGCGACGCGCGGGCCGGGCGGCTTACGCCGCTCCGCTAAAAAAAATGCGGGCGAGAACGAGATTCGGTATCGCCTCGCAGTTCGAGGTGCCGGCCCGGCCGTCGCCTACGGCTCGGCGGTAAACGACGGACGGCACTTTTCGCTCGCCTTCACGTTGCCTTAAGGTTGGAGGGGTTATCCTGGCAAGCGAGACGTCCGCTTGGAGACGTGCGTTGCGCTCGGAACAGGAAGAATCGTGTGAAGCGAACAGCATTGATCGTAAGCGGGGTTGCGGGCGTCGTCACGTTGCTCGCCGCCCATGTCGTCTCCCAGCCACCGGCCGGACCTCGGGAAGGATTCGGGGGCCGCCCGCCAAGCCGCATCGTCGAAGCGCTCGATAGCAACCGGGACGGGGTCCTCAGCGCCGACGAGTTGCAACGGGCGACCGAGTCTCTGCTCAAACTGGACGTCAACAAGGATGGCCGGTTGAGCGAAGACGAATTCCGCCCGCAAAATGCTCGCGCGGGTGCGGGCGAAGGAACTCGCGGCCCCTTGGGTCCACGGTCCGTTCCTGCGGAAGCTGAACCTGCCCCAGCGGCCGCTGCCCGTCCGGGCCCGCGACTCGTCACGCGCGGCGCGCTCCAACCCGCTGGCGATGGAAAATTCCCCTTTACGCTGACCGGCGACGCCGTCGAAGGCGTGCTCGGGGATCCGCTACGGGAACTCAACGGGCGAGGCGTCCGGCTCATGTCCGGCGAAGATCGCAACCAAGATGGCAAGGTCGCCGGCGCTGTCACCTGCACGCTGACCGGCGTGAAGCGGGAACCGAGGCGGTGGTACCGTGTCCGCGTGAACGGGCTGGCTCAGCCAGGACTTGCGGTGGACCGGGACGAGCTATTCATCAAGGTCGAGTTCTTTAAGGACGACGGACGGAACTCGCTCGATTTCGTCCAAAAGTCGATTTACGGACAGGTGGAGTTGGAGCGGAAGAGCTTGGCGGACTCGGGGACGAACAAGAGCTTGGGGCCAGCGACCTGGAGGAACTATTCAATCGATGTCCGCACGCCGTTCGCGGAGGTGGACACCTTGCAAGTGAGCGTGGGGATGGCGAACGGGAAAGGTGCGGGGCCCTTGTCGGAATTCTGGGTCGCCGAACTGGAGGTCGTGCCGATTCCCGATCCGGCCGAATATCAAGCCCCGGTCCGCGCGACGACGGCCGTCGAATTGCCCGCCCTGCAACGTTTGGTGAAGCTGGGTGGACGCTGGTACTTCGACCCGCGCGACGGCGAACCACGGCCCACACAGTTTGATCACTCGAATGTGGATCGGCTGTATTACTTGTCGGATCGGCTCGAAACGCCGTTTGTCGGCAATACGACCGCTTGGTTAAGGCGTGGCTTTCGGGACATCGAGGGAAACCCTGTCGAGCAGGACCGATGGGTCGACGACTCGGTCGTTGTGTCGTTTACCGACACGCACCTCGTTGTGCGTTCGAAGAATCTTCCGAACCATCCGGTCGCCGTGTTTCCAGATCGCAGCCGCTTTCTGGATGGGAATCCAAACGTCATTCGCGAACGGCGCGACACGTGGCACTTGCCGTTGAATCCACAACCCAATGCGAATCGTCCCGCCGCGATGACCCTGGAAAACAAGCGTGGACTGCCGATGGGGCCGATTGGCATCGCGATGAACGGCGTGGTGTTTTACAACCCGTTCGACCACATCGCCGAAGCCGATGCCGTGTGGCGGCTCGACCGCTGCTGCGGCCATCCGAGCCCCAACAGCCAGTACCACTACCACAAGTATCCGGTTTGCGTGAACACGCCGTGGGCGGACGACGGCGCCGGTCACTCGCCGCTGATCGGATTCGCGTTCGATGGTTTCCCGGTTTACGGTCCGTACGAGGCGGCGGGCGAGCTCGCGAAAGATTCCACGAGCAATCCATTGAACGAATACAACGTGCATGAAGACGCGGCCCGTGGCCCCCACTACCACGTCACGCCGGGAAAGTTCCCGCACATCATCGGCGGTTATTGGGGCGAAATGGACGCAACCAACCGCGCGCCGCGACGCGGGCCGCGGTAGCTCTCCATTCTCGGATCGGGGCGGGATGGCGGCAAACGAAGGGCGGGGGTGTTCTTCGTTTACCGCCAATACCGTTTAATTAGCGTTG
>CAIXSC010000018.1 GCA_903921945.1 uncultured Planctomycetaceae bacterium | reverse complement strand
GGCGGAGCGAGGCGACCGGGTAGGGGCGTCGCTGTGGCGCCCCGTTGCCGGTTGAACGGGAATTTGGCACGATGCGACGCCGAAACGGGCTTCCGGATGGCGAACGCTGTAGGGAAGTCCGCTGTCGTTTTGGCCGTCGCCGCGTCGTATTGCACACTCCAGGCAGGGGTTCTCCATGGCTGCATTTCCGGAAGTTTCCAAGATCCAGTACGAAGGTCCGAAGTCGCGTAACCCGCTGGCGTTCCGCTGGTACAACCCCGACGAGGTTGTGGAGGGGAAGACGATGCGGGACCATCTCCGGTTCAGCGTCGTTTACTGGCACACGTTCCGTGGAACTGGTAGCGATCCGTTCGGCGCTGGCACCATGCAACGGCCGTGGGACGATCAAAGCAACTCGGTCGAGAACGCGCAACGGCGGGTTCGCGCCGCGTTCGAGTTCATGGAAAAACTCCAAGCCCCGTTCTACGCCTTTCACGACCGGGACGTGGCTCCGGAAGGCCAAACGTTGGCGGAATCAAACCGCAATTTTGACGAGGTCGTCAAGGTCTTGAAGGAGGAGCAACAGCGGACGGGAATCAAGCTGTTGTGGGGCACGGCGAACCTGTTTTCCAATCCCCGTTACATGCACGGAGCCGCGACGACGTGCAACGCCGATGTCTTCGCGTACGCGGCCGCCCAAGTGAAAAAATGCTTGGAAGTCACGAAGGAATTGGGTGGCGAGAATTATGTCTTCTGGGGCGGCCGCGAAGGCTACCAGAATCTCTTCAACACGGACATGAAGCGGGAACTCGACCATCTGGGCCGGTTCTTTCATCTCGCGGTTGATTACGCCAAGGAGATCGGTTTCCACGGCACGTTCCTCATCGAACCGAAGCCCAAGGAGCCGACCAAGCACCAGTATGATTCCGACGCCGCCGCGTGCATCAACTTCCTGCGAGCGTACGGATTGACCGAACGGTTCAAACTCAATATCGAGACCAACCACGCCACGCTCGCCGGGCACACGATGATGCACGAACTGGACTATGCCGGAATGCAAGGCATGCTCGGTTCGATCGACGCCAACACGGGCGATTTGTTGCTTGGCTGGGACACGGATCAGTTCCCCACGAATCTGTACCTCACCGCCGAAGTCATGCTGATCCTGCTGAAGTACGGCGGCTTGGCGCCGGGCGGCGTGAATTTCGACGCCAAAGTGCGGCGGGAGAGTTTCGAGCCGATCGATTTGTTCCATGCGCACATCGGCGGCATGGATGCCTTCGCTCGCGGATTGAAAATCGCCGCCGAGATTCGAGCCGGTGGCGAACTTGCCGCCTTCGTGAAGCAGCGGTACGCCAGTTGGGATGCCGGCATCGGAGCGGAAATCGAAGCCGGCAAGGCCGACTTCCGCAAGCTGGAAAGTTACATCCTGGCGAAGGGCGAGGCGGCGCCTAATCACAGCGGCCGCCAAGAGATGCTCGAGAATCTGATCAACTACTACATCTAGCTGCTGGGTTGATCAGCGACTGCCAGTCGCTCGGCTCGGGCGAGCGTTCGTCGGGCGACTGGCGACGGGGGGAGACGGCTGCGTTTTAGGCGCAGTCTTCAGCCCGGGCTCGCCCTTGGCATGGCAAGCTGTGTCGCTAGCGTTACCATCTTCAGTTGCCTTGCGGATCCGGACCCAGCCGTCGTCGCTAATAGTGGCGGCAGCGCGGGCGTTTGTGGGGCGCGGATAACGCTCGGCAGCCACCGGCACAGAGATCGGGGACTCCGCCGATTCGCTCTCCAGATCCGACGGCCTATTGGCCTGAGAGGGTGTCGGAGCTCCGGCGTCAGCGGTCAGTCCCGACGGTTCACGCGTCGGTGTCAGATCGGCCGGCATGTTGGCATCTTCCGCCGGAGCAGCCGGATTCTCCGCGGCGTTCGTGTCGACCACCTCGGGCGGTGCTGCTGTCGCGGAGGGGCCAGCTTCCAGCGGTGCTTCCACGGCAGGCGACTTCACGACCGTTGACGGGGTGCCATCGGCGGGTTGACGCTCCGCCGGCATTGGCTCATCGTCAACAGGCGGTGTCGCCGCCACTCCGTTCGGACGCTCTGCCGTCAGCGGCGATGCGGCGGGCTCGGTGGGAGTCGGTTCGGCTGCGGTCGGATTCGTATTGGCAGGAACGTTGGCGGTCGATTCGGTGGCGACTGGCTCAGTGCCGGCCGGAACTTTGGCGACTGGATTTGTGCCGGCCGGAACGTCGGTGACTGGCTCGGTGGCGGCCGGAACGTTGGTGGATGGGGCGTTGGTGGATGCCAACGGGGACTCGGGGACGGCGCTCACGAGGTGGGTTTCCTCGGCGGGAGGGCTCGCATTTCGCGCCTCCCGGCGTGTCGACTGACTTGCCACGGACGCGTCGTTGGGGATCACGGCGGGCGATGGCGTCGACGAAGGTTCGCGTGGATGGATCGTCGGCGGCGAGTCGATGTTCGGACCGGTTGCCGGATTCAGCCCGTTCGCGGGCAACGGGTTGGCGGCGGTCAGCAGGATCGATTGGATGGGAATGCCTCGCCGGATCGCCGTCCGCGAGATCTTGCCCGCAACGTCGTCCAAACGGGTAATTGCGCCTTGCGGGACTCGCTCCGAATCCCAGGCCTCCAACCGCAAGGCGTCGGGGTGCAGGGGCTGGCCGGCTCCGATGTCGAGGTGGGCGATGTAGATGCGTTCGGTTCGCGTTGGCGCGGGTTCGTCCGTTGTCGGCCCGTCGACCCAGTGGCTTACAACCACCGACGCGGCCATTCCGCAAACCAAAGCGAGTCCGATCATTACCAGGGCATCCGAACGCATGGCTCCGTCCTCGCGTCGCCACCCGCCGAATAGCCAATCCGCGAGGCATGTCTCTATCCGTGAAACGTCTAAACGGATAGTTGCGCCGGGACTTCGGGGCCGGCCGAAGCCGGCGGCGACGCTATTAGATTTCGGGTGCTCTGCGCCGGCGGATTCATCACGTCTCGAATCTGCGGCACATCCCGCGCCGTTTACCTAACGCGAACAACCGCGATAGTTCAGGCGAGCAGCCATCGTTGGAACGGCAGATTGGTTTCCCATGTACCTACCGGGGAACCGACAGCCAGCTAAACACAACCGCAATGACGGTCATGAGATAGACGAACAGTTG
>CAIXSC010000017.1 GCA_903921945.1 uncultured Planctomycetaceae bacterium | reverse complement strand
CCACGCGTGTGCGTTACGACACGGACACGGAGCCTTTCTGGATTGCCTATGTCGCTCCTTACGGGGCCCTCCGAAGCAGTTCGGGATGTTTGCTGCGGACTTCTTTCGCCTTGGGGACCGCGTGGCCTTGGATGTACGGCACCCATGGATTGCGGCGGGCGAAATCCTGATGGAACAACTCGGCCGGGTAGAACTCCGTTAGCGGCTCCAGTTTGGTGACGATCCGCTTGTTGTGAACACGTTTCTGTTCCAATTCGGCGATTTTCGCTTCGGCTTGCTTTTTCTGTTCCTCGTTGATGAAAAAGATAGCGGAGCGGTACTGCCGTCCGATGTCGTTTCCTTGGCGGTTCAGTTGCGTCGGGTCGTGGGCGCTGAAGAACACATCCAGCAATTTCCCGTAGGTGATTTTGGACGGATCGAAAGTCACGCGGATCGCCTCGGCATGGCCGGTTATGCCCCGACGCACCTGATCGTAATTCGCCGTCTCTTTCGTGCCGCCGCAATAGCCGCTCTCCACGTCGACAACGCCGGCTAACTGTTCGAAACTCAGCTCAATGCACCAGAAGCAGCCGCCGGCGAGCACCGCGGTTTCGGTTTTCGGTTCGGCCGCCGCCGCCGACCGGCCGAATGCCCAGCCTGCCGGCGACAAGTGGCCGTCTCCCGCGACAAGCGGATGGCCGACAGCAGCGGCCAGCAGCATGCGGGCGCCCAGCGAAAGTAGATTTCGACGTGTCATGGTTCGTGCTCCGGTTGGGGAGGATCGTCAACGAGCGCGGCGGCGACCGCGTTGGCCACGGCCACCAGCCGTCCCGGCGCTTCGTCGCGCGGGGCCGAGGTGAACAGCACACAGTAAGTTCCCGATCGTGGATCGCACCAGACGATCGTGCCCGTGGCGCCGATATGCCCGAACGCGTCCGGTCCAAGCAGATCGCAGAGGCAGTCGACGCCGGTCGGATGGTTCATCTGCCATCCGAGCCCCCACGCCTTGGTCCGACGCTGGGCTTCCGGCACGTTGGGCAAATCATCCAAGCGATTCGTCATCATCATACGGATGGTCGCGGGTGCGACAATCTGATTTTGGCGCCAGCGGCCACCGTTGAGCATCAACTGGCAGAGAGCCGCGTATTCGCCGGGTGTGCTGAACATTCCGCCCCACGGCGCTCCCAGCTGGCGCCAGTAGGGGCTGTTCCAATCCCAGGATGGCTCTTGGTCAGGCGGCGTTCGCACGCGCACGATCCGCCGCTCGTCGAGGCCAGCGGCGCCGAGCCCCGTCGCGTTCAATCCCAACGGCGCGAACAGTTCGCGGCGCAGCAATTCAGGGAGCGCCAATCCGCTCGCCCGCTGTGTTAGCTCGGCGGCGACCAGCGTGCCCATGCTCTGGTATTGAAACCCCGAGCCAGGCGGAAAGAGTGGCGCGGTGTCTTCGCAGACGTGCCGTAGGAACGCGTCGAGCGGCGCTTGCTGACGGCGCAGTTCGCGATTGTTCGGCAACATGTCGGGCAGGCCCGAAGTATGCGTGAATAGATGCTGGACAAGCGTCGCCGCCTTGCCGTGCGGCGCGAATTCGGGCAGCCGCTCGATGACCGGTTCACTAAGCCCCAACAGACCGCGTTCGACCATCAGCATGCCACCGAGGTAGGTGATCGGCTTGGTAAGCGAAGCGATTAGAAATAGATCGTCCGGCCGCACGGGCTCGGCATCCGGTTCCGGACCGCGCCGACCATGGCAGATCGGCTCGAGCAACCGCCCGCGTCTGCCAACCGCCAATGACGCGGCCGGCCACGGCGCATCGGGCTTCGTCGTCCAATGCCTGACCAACGCATCGACGCGGGAAATACGCTCGGGACAAAATCCCAACTCGCGCGGCGTGGCGAACGCTAACGGGCGTGTAGTGCTCATGGTCGTCATTCAGTGCAGATTCCAACGTTTGCGAAGCAGCCACTCGAAGCTAAGCAGAGCGGTGACCGCGAGAAAGAAGAACCAAGCGTCGAGCGCCGTGTCCCCGAGGCGCCACTGGGTCTGCACCTCGACTTTGAACTGTCGATTCCGCGAGGCGATGTCCCGCAGCAACTCGGGCAGTTTCTCCGACGGCACCAACGCGCCGCCAAACTCGCGAGTCGCCTCCGCGAGCCGCGCCAGTTGCTCATGGTCGGCGGCGGAGGTGGCCAGTTCCAGATCTTGGTCGAACACGAGGAATTCGCCCCGCGTCTGGCCCGCCGGCTGTCCAGCATTGGTGGCGCGGATTTCGATTCGGTAATCACCGGTTGCCTGAGTCCGTTCGACGACGCCGTTCCACTCTCCCTTGTTGCGACTGAGTCGGAGCGGCGACCGCTGACCGTTGGGCTCGATCAGTTCCGCGACAAGTTCGGCTCCTTCCAGCGGCTCGCCGGTGGGCGCCCGCACACCTGCGGAGAACGCGAGTCGCGCGCCCAGGTTGACGCGGCGCTGCGCCAGGCGGATCCAGGTGTCGTAGCGGATGCGGTCCTCGCGTCGCGCGAGCCACAGGATCATTTGCCGCCAAAACCGGCGATGCTCATCCTGGAACCCGCGCATGCTCCAGCGCCACGTCGAGTCACCGGCAAACGCCAAAACGCGTCCCTCGCCATAGTCGCGTGACACCATCAACGGAGCTTTTTCGGCCGTCTCCAAAATGACTTGCACGCCAGGGGCATCGCTGATGCCTTGAAACCGGTTCGCGCCGTCAAGTGGCGGCAAGGCCCGCCAACGCGCGACCGTATCGCTCGCATTATCGCTGGCCCTATCCCCTCCCACGCCTTCGCGATTGCCGGCGGGACCGCCCGCACCGATGGGGCTGCCCGCGCCGACGGGACCGCCCGCGCCGACGGGGCTGCCGGCGCTGCCAAGGCTGCCCGCGCCGAGCCGGGTGAGCGAGTGGTCGCGGGCTGGCCCCATTCGCAGCGGCCCTGGCCAGTGAAGATCTTCGCGCGGCGGTTCGTCGAAGTTCTGCCGTTCGAACTTGTCCATTTTGATCGGAAACGCGGGTGCCAGCGGCGTTTCGCCGTAGCCACCCGCGCCGAAGCTATGGTACCCGCCAAGCATCGCGAGCCCGCGACCGCCCCGGACGGCGGCGGCGATCGCTTCCAACTGCTGCGGGCCGAGCGCGGACGCGTCGAGGTCGCCGATGAGCAGCACATCGAAACGCGGATTGTCCAAGACGGCCGACAGGTCGACCGGCCAACTGGCCCTGCGTCGACTGTCAAGCCATTGGAATTCCAGGTCGATGTCGGGCGATGCGTCGAGAGCGCGGGCGATGAACCGTTGCTCGTGCCGCAACTGGCCCTCCAGGTAGAGCACTTTCAGTCCGCCCTCCAGCACGTGCAGGTAGGCACCCAGGGAATTGTTTTGCGTCGTGAGTTCGCCGGGACGCGGCGCGGCGGTCAGCGTCAACTTGTAGGTGCCCGTCTCTTGCGGCGCGAACGGAAAAGCGACGTCGACTTGGCCGCCATCGAGCGGCACGGCCACCGTCCGTGTACCTAGCGAGCGTGACTCGCCGCGTTCATTCGTGATGGCCAATTCGACTGGAATTCCTTGGTTCACGTAGCCGTTCACTCGCACCAGCCCGCGAACGACCAGCTCGTTCTTGACGAACACCGTGTATTGGTCCGGCAGGTTTTCGACCGCCACATCGCGCGACTGAGCGGCGGCCCCGGCAGGTCCGAACGCGACGGTATAGAGCGGGCAGCCGAGACGCGCGAGTTCCCGCGCGGCATCGTCCAACTCCACCTCCGGCGCGGGGACCGTCTGCACACCATCGCCCAACAACACGACGCCAGCCAAGCGACGGCCGAGCTGGCCGCGCACGGCCGTTCTCACAGCGGTGCCCATATCGGTGGAGCCATCCAACGAAGCGTTGGCGAGCCCCTGTTGGAAATCGAATGGCTGCAGCGATTGCGAGTAGGTCCAAGCGCGGACTTCGATATCTTGCGACAGTTCGGCGGCGGCCGCTCGAGCGGCATCGACCGCGGTTCGCTGCGCATCCCATCGCGACTGGCCACCGGCGACATGCGGTTGGCTCATGCTGCGACTGCGATCCGCCAGCACGATCAACGTGGCGGGTTCGGTCCGAGTGATCGTTTGCACTCGAGTCGGGCGGAGCAGCGCGAACAGCAGCAGTAACACCACCGCGAGTCGCAGCGCGGTTAACACGAGTTTTCGGGACCGCGTCAATCGGCCGAAGTTGGGCGGCACGGCCAAAAGCGCAAGCAGCACCGCCGCCGCGATCCCGGCGATCGCGTAGCTGTCGAAGATCGGGGAAAACGACCACTCGGTCACGGCGCGCGTCCGTAAAATCGGTTCGACACCAACTGTTCCAATCCCAAAACGGCGACGAGCGCCAAGAGCAGCGACGGGTAGAATTCAACCGTCCCGGCCGCGCGAGCGTCGCCGACATCGCGTTCCATCTGTTCACCGCCGACGAGGCGTCGATAGCGGCCCGCGCCCAGAATGCGGTCGAATTCGGCCGCGTCCACCCGCGCGATTTCGGTGGCGGACGGCGGCAGATTGACGCTGAGGCCGCGATCGAGCGGTTGGTCGCGAAAACCGCGCAAGCGGTAATTGCCTGGCTGATCGACGGCCCCGAGCGACGCTCGGCCGTCGCGCGTGGCCACCTCGCGCGAGCCGCTGGCGCGGGTGCCGCTGGCGGGCGTGAAGAGCCGATACCGATCGGGCTCCGCGTCGGGCGCGCCGCGCCATTCGGCCACTTCGCCCGTTTCGTAGTTCAAGCGAGGCGGCTCACCGGCGGCGAGATATCGCACGATCTGATCGGCGAGCACGACGAACGGCCACGCGTCCGGAGCGGTTGGCAATTCATTCCACGCGTCGCGTCCCTGCGGACGGGCTGGATCCGACAACGGCGTCGCCAGGACAAGCACGCGGCCCCGTCCCACCGTGGTTTCCGTCAGCGCTGGCATGCGGTTTCCGAAGCGCAACACGGTGCGGGCGCTCGCCGACGGCGCCAACTCCCAGTGACGATACACGGGAAAGCGGTCCCACGGCACGCTTGTGGCGATTTCCCGGAACTCGCGCGTGACAGGATGATCGTACTGATCGGGCGCGAGGAACAACTCACCGTTGGGCGATCGCCAGAGGCGGCGAGGAATTCCGCCCAGCAAACGCTCCACGGCTGGGTCGTGGAATGTCTCGCCGGCGCGAGCGTTATGCCCGAGGAACACGCCGAGTCCCCCGCCCTGCTCGACGAACGCCGCCAGCCGATTCCAGTCATCCAGGGGTAGCGGTGGCGGATCGAGCAGACAGATCGCGGCGACACCGTCAAGCTTTGCCTTCGCCAAGTCCTGGACCGAAACTTCCTGGCAAGCGAACTCGGACTTGCCAGCCGCGCGAAACTCCCGTGGCGCCACCGCCTCGACAAAGTACGACGGCACGGTGTCCGCGCCCGCGACAATGAGCACCGGCGCTGGCGCGCGGACTTGGACGCTGAAGTAGCGTGTGTTGTCGCCCCGCAAGCCGTCCTCGCCCGCCAGTCGCACGGTGCCATGCACGAGCCCCGGCGCCAAGCCGCCAAGCCGCAGCGTGACAGCGGCCGGCACTCGTTCGTCGAGCGTCACCGAGGTTGCGCCGCGAATCTTTTGTTCGGGCCATTCGACGTTGCCGTCGCGAACCACCGGGCGTTCCGGATCAGGCGACTCGACCGTCACCTCCACGCCGCGCGGCCCTTGCAGGCCGCTCGCCGCCACTTCGGTCTCGATCACCAATTCACCACCTAGCGGCAACGATTCGGCAGATAAACGCAGCGCCCCCAAGCCGGCGTTCCGCGGTTGCTCGACCCCGACATCGACGAGATAGATGCTGACGCTGTCGTCCCGATTCCCGCGATTCCCGCGATTCTCGCTCGTATTGCCCGCTTGACTCGTCCCGCGCTTGCCAACCGGCCCGCGATCTGCCGCAGTGCCGCTGCCTCCACCCTTAGGACTGTTCCCAACGTCTGGACTGTTCACCGGCAGGTTGCTCAGAGCGTTTGGGCTGTTCGCTGTTTCAGGGCCGTTCTCGCGTCTGTCGCCTTCGGCGTCGGCAGTGACCAGCGCGCCGGTGGCGTTTGCGGCGAAGGACGCCGCGCGATCCGGCCAAGCGCCGCGACTGCTGTCAGTGAACACGTACAGTTCTTTCGCGGGCGGACCGTTTTGGGAGAGCCAGAATCGGCAGCCGTCAAGGAGATCGGCGATCGGCCGCGCCGCTCCGCTGGTTTCCAATCGTTCGATCGCGGTCAGCGCGGCGGCTCGGTCTTGCGCGAACAGCGGCGCGTCGGGACGCGCGTCGACCACCGCCAACACGCTGCCCTCGGGAAGTTGCCGCACGATTTGCGTAGCGGCCGCTCGCGCGGCTTCCAGCCGGGAGCGATTCTCGTGGCGGAACTCCATTCGCGACGCCGTGTCAAACAGCAGCACGGCGGCGACCGGACCGCCCCGCCCCTGGCCGAGCCGGTCGCCGCCGGCGCCCAAGGCGTGCCAAGCCAGTGCCGCCGTCATGATGGCCAACAGCGTGGCCGCGACGCCGCCGCCCGCGACCCAAGCGCGGCCCTGTCCCTGCACCTTCGCAGCCACCGCGACCGCTCCGGCAACACCCGACAGCAAAGCGGGGATCGGCACCAGCAACCACGCGCCGATCGCTCCCGAGGCCACTTGGGGACGCGCCAGCACCACAGCCAGCAGCAGGAACGCGAGACAACGCAGCGCCAGCAACAACCAATGGCGCCACTGCAAACTGCGTCTACTGGCCTGCTGCGATTCGACCAGAAACTGGATCGCTGGAAACTTCATCCGCCGCGGCTGTTGGCGCAGCAGCAGATGCAGGACGATCGGGATCGCGATCGCTCCGGCGCCGAACAGTAGCGACAGGTTGACCAGCGTCACGAGCGTCCTTTCAGCAGCGAGCGCGGCGACTCAACAAATACTCCATCAACGCCTTGTCGAACGGCATGCTTGTGTCGAGCGGCACGTAGTCGACGCCGATCCGCCAACACTCGTGCTTGTAAGCGTCGCGAAACGCTTGCACCCGTTCGCGGTAGTCGTTGCGGCGCTGGTCGGCGTCGACGACCACCGTCCGCGCGGTCTCGCCGTCTTCGAATTCGATATGTCCTTCGAACGGGAAATTCACCTCGGCTTCGTCGAGCACATGGAACAGGATGACATCGTGGCCTTGGTGCCGCAGCCGACGCAACGCCTCGCGCACCGGCTCCGCCGGTCCAAGCAGGTCGCTGAACAACATCGCCAAGCTGCGATGCCGCAACATCGAGGCGAACTGTTGCAGGCTTCGACCCAAGTCCGTCGGTCCGGACGGCCGTAGCTTCGCCAGATGCGACAACACGTTTCCCAGTTGGGTGCGTTTCGACTTCGGCGGCAACACGGCCCGCACCTTTTCGTCGAACGTCACCAGTCCCACCGGATCTTGCTGATGCACCATCAAGTAACACAAAGCGGCGGCCAGCGACACGGCGTAGTCGAACTTGGTCAGTTCCTGGCGGTAGGTGTATCCCATCGATTCGCTGAGGTCCAACACCAGGTACCCGGTGATATTGGTTTCAGCCTCAAACTTCTTGATGTAGTAGCGGTCGGTCTTCGCGTAGACCAGCCAATCGAGATCCTTGGGATCGTCCCCCGCCGCGTACCGGCGATGCTCGCTGAATTCCACCGAAAAGCCATGGAAGGGACTGGCGTGCAAACCCTGCAAAAAACCTTTCACCACAAACTGAGCGCGCAAGTCGAGCCGCTTGATCTGGTTGATCACCTGCGGTTTGAGATACTTTTCGGCGTTCGACATCGGCAGCCTCGTCTAGCCCGACCGTGAACCGGACGGCGGCGGTGATTGAGGCGGCGCTGAGTGCGGCGGCGCCGAGTGCGGCGGCGCCGAGTGCGGCGCGGGCGAGGCGGCGTGTGGTCCGGCGGGCGGGGCGCTCGCCGCTCCGCCACCCGTGAACTTGGCGATCTCGGGTTCGGGAATCTCCCGCACCAGCCGCTCGATGACGTCTTCGGCGCCCAGTCCTTCGGCTTGTGCTTGGAAGTTCGTGCTGAGTCGATGCCGCAGGACGGGCACGGCGATCTTGCGCACGTCCGCGATCGACACGCTGAAACGGCCGTCCATCGCCGCCAGGGCCTTGCCGCCATTGATCAGGAATTGACCGGCTCGCGGTCCAGCGCCCCAGTCGACCAGTTCCCGGACGAAAGCGGGAGCCGAAGGATCGCGCGGTCGAGTGGCTCGAACCAATCGCGCGACGTATTTCACGATGTATTCGCTGACCGCGACCGATCCGACCAGTTTTTGCAGATTCAGGATGGCGCGGGCGGACAGGATTTTTTGCACTTCGACACGTTCCGTCCGCGTCGTCGACGCCAGGATCCGCTCCTCTTCCTCCGCGGTCGGATAGCCGACCTTGATGTTGAACATGAAGCGGTCGAGCTGCGCTTCGGGGAGCGGATAGGTGCCTTCTTGCTCGATCGGGTTTTGAGTGGCGATCGTGAAAAACGGTTCGGGCAGGTCGAGCGTCTGTCGGCCAACGGTCACTTGCCGTTCCTGCATCGCTTGCAGGAGTGCGGCCTGGGTTTTGGGCGGCGTGCGGTTGATTTCGTCGGCCAGCAGGATGTTGGTGAACACGGGGCCTTCGACGAACCGGAATTGCCGTTTGCCCTGTTCGTCCTCGTCGAGCACATTGGTTCCCGTGATGTCGGCCGGCATCAAGTCGGGCGTGAACTGCACGCGTTTGAAACCCACATCCAGAATTCGGGCCAACGTGCTGACCATCAAGGTCTTGGCCAAGCCGGGGACTCCCTCGAGCAGGCAATGGCCGCGGGTGAAAATCGCCGCAAACAACTGTTCAACCACGTCCTGCTGGCCGACAATCACCTTCTGCAGTTCGAACTGCATCAGTTGCCGATAATGGACGAATTCCTGGAGCAGATCGCCCAGGCTGCGAGGCTTGCCCGTCGACACGTGATGCCCTGTCCTCTCTCGGTGGTGTTTCCCGTTGGCGAAGCGCGGCGGCTCCGCCCGATCCGCTTGATCCGCCCGACTTCGGGTTGGTGACGGACCTCCGTGGCTAGGAATTCTAAGCATGCGACACGAACAATGCGATTTCCCTGCCGCCTCGGCAGCCCCGTCCCATCGGTTTTCGGCGCCCGCGTCGCCCCCCAACACAAAACATTCCGAAACCGTCACGCGGCTTGCCCATCCTGCGTCGCCTCGCGCGGCGCGCTGCGTTCGGTTGCTCGCGTTCCTTCTCGGCTTGGCGATCGCCACGGCCGCGAGGCCAACGCTGGCCGCTGACGAAGAGCTCTCGGCGGAAGCCGTCCGCGAAGCGATCGCCGACGCGATCGCCTATCTGGTGCCGCGACAGAACAAAGTGGACGGAAGCTGGAGCGATCCGCCAGCGCAAATTGGCGGTTTGACGTCGCTGGTCACGTTGGCGTTGCTCAGCGCCGGCGAGTCGCCACAGAGTCCGCCGATCAAGGCGGCGCTGGCGTATCTGGAATCGATCGGCAATCCCAAAATGACCTATGCGACTTCTTTGCAGACGATGGTCTTTTGCGCTGCCGATCCGAAGCGTTATCAAGCCCGGATCGCGGAAAACGCGCGTTGGCTGGAGAGCATTCAGATCGATAGTGGGCCGTATCAAGGCGCGTGGGCTTATTCCAACCGCCAGGGCAACGGGGATAACTCGAACGCCCAATTCGCGCTCCTCGGCTTGTTCGAAGCGGAGCGGAGCGGCGTGAAGATCGACCCGCGGCTTTGGCGGTCGGCGGTCGATTATTGGAGCCGCACTCAGCGGGCGGACGGAGCCTGGGGTTATACGATCAATGACTCGCCGTCGGGCAGCATGACTTGCGCCGGCATCTCGTCGTTGATCATCGCCGCGGGGCAACTGGACGGCGGCCGAGCGTCGGTGCGCGGCGACTCGATCGAATGCTGCGGATCCGACACGTCGGCCGGCGTGGCGGACCGTATCGAGCGTGGCATGCAGTGGCTCGGCCAACATTTCCGCGTGGACGCCAATCCCTCCGCCGGCGTGCTCGGCACGGGCGCGGTAAACCGGGCCTACCAGTATTACTATCTGTACGGTGTCGAGCGGGTTGGCCGCCTGTCCGGCCGTCGTTATTTGATCGGTCAACGCACGGTGGAGGGGCGGCGGGTCCTTCAGCCTCACGATTGGTACCGCGAAGGGGCGGCCGAGCTGATCGCTCGCAAAGACCGGATTCAACGTTGCTGGGTCGGGTCGGGCCTGAGCGAAGCAAATCCGACGGTCGCCACCGCGTTCGCGCTGCTGTTCCTGGCCAAAGGTCGACGCCCCATCGTGATCAGCCAACTACGGCATGGCGACCAGCAACCCGCGTTGCCAGGTGTTGGAGCGGCGGACGACAACCGAGGCGACGTCGCGAACGCCGCCATGCGCGATGCTGGTGACTGGAACAGCCATCCGTCAGGCGTGCAGCGGTTGACTCGCCGCGTCGAACAACGTTGGAAACGCGACCTCACGTGGCAGACGATCGACATTCGCGCGGCGACGGCCGAAGACTTGGCGCAGTCGCCCGTGTTGTTCCTCAGTGGACGGGGACCGTTGTCGTTCACCGCGGCGCAGCGCGATCAGCTCAAGCGATACGTCACCCAAGGCGGTTTTCTGTTTGTCGAAGCGTGCCAAGGATACGGCTGCGATGGCGCGGCGTTCGACCGTTCGTTCCGTCAATTGCTCGAGGAACTTTTCCCGGAAAGCAAACTTCGGCTGTTGCCACCCGACCATCCCGTCTGGTTCGCCGAGGAACGCGTCGATCCGGCACATTTGCGACCGCTGTACGGCCTCGATACCTGCTGCCGGACAAGCATCGTTTACTGCCCGGAAACACTGTCATGCGGTTGGGAGCTGTACCCTTTCGAGCGGGACACCAGCTATCCGCCGACGGTCAAAGCGTCGATCGAGGCGGCGATGCGTATCGGCGAAAACGTGTTGGCGTACGCGACGAATCGCGAATTGAAAGACAAGCTCGACCGGCCGCTCGCGCCGCTCGCCGACCTGCCCCGATCGCCGCGGCGCGGGGCCTTGTTGATCCCGAAGCTAAGTCATGGCGGCGGCGCTGACGAGGCTGTGAACGCCTGGCCCAACCTGCTGACGCTGTTCGCGCGACAAACTCAATTGCCAATCGAGATTCCCACCAAGTTGATCGCCGCCAGCGACGAGCGGTTGGCGGACCATCCGATCGTGTTCATGCACGGCCGGCGTGCCTTTCGCTTTTCCACCGACGAGCGGAACGCGTTGGCCCAGTACGTCCGTCGCGGCGGGTTTGTTTTCGCCGACGCGATTTGCGCCAGCGAACCGTTCAACGCGGCGTTTCGGGCGGAAATGAAAGCGGTGTTGCCGGAGGCGTCTTGGGAGCGGCTGCCGGCCGGCCATCCGATTTTCACCACGGAATTCCGCGGCTACGAACTGGCGAGCGTGACGCTCCGCGATCCCGAAGCGCGGGACACCGGCGATCCGCTCACCGCCCGCCGTTCGACCATCGCGCCGTTGCTCGAGGTGCTAAAAATCGACGGCCGAATCGCCATCGTCTTGTCGCCCTACGATATCTCGTGCGCGCTCGAGAACCATGCGTCCCTAGATTGCAAAGGCTACATTCCGGCGGACGCGGCCAAGATCGCCGTCAATGTGTTGCTGTTCGCGCTGCAACAATAAGCTTGCCGAGCGGAGCGACTCGCAGCAGCGCTGGCAGCAGCACAAGGTTGCCGAGCAGGCCGCCCAACATCGCGAGGCTTACGAGCAAGCCGAAATAGACCGTGGGCATGAATTCGCTGCGGCAGAGCACGAGGAAGCCCACGACCAGCGCCAGGGTGGAAAACACGACGGCGCGGCCGACGTCTTGTTGAGTCGCCCGCAACGCCGCGCCGATCGCCAGCCCCGCCTGCCGCCGTCGTTGAAACGCCATCAAGTAATGAATCGAGCTGTCGACGCTCAGTCCCATCGACACAGCCGCGATCATCGCGGCGCCCAGATTCAATTTTAGTCCAAGCCATCCCAATCCACCCAGAACGGCGACAATTGGCAACGCGTTCGGGGCCAGCGCGATGACCGACAACCGCACGCCTCGCAATGCCCCAAGCAGCGAAACAAAGACCCCCAGCGTTGCCAGCCCAAACGACAACCACTGATCGCGTACCGTGCTGGCGATCAGTTTCGTCAGCAGCACGTAGTATCCCGTGACGGCGGCGTCCTGCTGGGCGCCAAGCGGTTGCCAGGCGGCCGTTTGAAGCTCCTCGTCGACGATGCCTTGCACACGTTCGATCAGCCGTGTCTTTTCGGCCGCCGACTGGCGTTCGCGGGCCCGCAGCATCACGCGAAACCAGGATCCCGATGCGGTGCCGGGCGCGTACAGCGTGGCCGCGAAGGCGGGCATTCGCGCTTTCATGGTTTGCCATGCGGCGCCGACGGCGAGATTCCGAGCGGCGGCGAACGGCAACTTGTCAGGGTCCACGGGCATGGCAGCCCGCAGCGCGTCGGCCGCGCTAAGCACTTTCGTCAGGCCAGGCCGCGCCTGGCCCCGTTCGTCCACGACCTGAACCTCCGCGCGGAGCCGATCTTCGAGCCGCGCGACTTGTTGGACATAGTCCCAGGTGAGTTGCGATGGGGCTGGCAAGATCAGATCCAAAACGCCGGCTCCACCAAACTCGGACTCGATCGTCTCGTAGGATCGAACGATCTCGCTGCCGGCGCGAAAGTTCCGCGTGAAGTCGGTCTCGACCTCCAATCGCTGAAGGCCGGCAATCGACACGACCGTCAGGACTGCGATTGAGGCGAGCAACTGCCAGGGATAGCGTTCGACAAGCCAACTGGTCCAATCCAGCACCGAACCCAACCCGCGTTCTCCCCACGCCTGTCGCGGCGTGCTGTCCCAGCGGCCCGCCATCGCCAAGCCGGGCACGAGCAGCACGAGGCATGGCAACACCAGCAAGGATCCGCAGAGCGTCATCAAACCAAAATCGCGCACGGGGCCGACAGCCGAGACCAGCAACGAACCGAAGCCCGCGGCGTCGGTCACCAGCGACCAAATGACGGGTGCGGCCATGCGGCGAGCCGACTCGGCCAGCGCCGCTCGCGTGGACAAGCCGGCCGACCGGCCTTCACGAAACGCGACGAGCACGTGAACGGCGGTCGCGATCCCCACCACGGTCACGATCGCCGACAACATGCCGCTGACGAGCGTCATGCGAAATCCGCCCCAAACCAGCAGGCCGTAGGTTAGCCACAACGACAGTTGGACGACGGCGAGTGGAATGGCGACCCACCGTAAGCTGCGAAAACAGACCACGATGACGAGGCCCACGAGCAACGTGGACCAAGTCGCCAACAATCGCCCGTCGCTTTCCAGCGACCGGAAACCCTCGACCACCATCACGGGCTCGCCGGCGATCATTCCGGCTTGCAGTCCCCCCGGCGGCGATTCCATGATCGACCGCAACCGCGCGATCGTGTCGGTGCGAGCGGGCGGGCGCGTCGCGGAATCGCCCGGCTTGTTAGGCTCTTCCGGTTCAAGCAGACAGACGGCCGCGGCAATGCGGCCATCCGTGCTGTGGGTGTAACCCGCGAAGACCTCGCGAAGCCTGGTCGCCAGTCCGTCGTT
>CAIXSC010000016.1 GCA_903921945.1 uncultured Planctomycetaceae bacterium | reverse complement strand
TCGTGGGAAGATGGTCGAGGATTGGGCGTCATAAAGCCGATCGGTCCGTTAAGGTCTTTGGAACGAACTCGGGGCGTGCCTCGTCCTAACCAAGGAAAAATGATCATGCGTGCTTATTTCAAGAGCGAGTGTCGCCGCTGGAAGGTGTTGTTCCAGGGTTTACATCGCGATCGGCGGGGCGGGGTGAGCATCGAAACGGTGCTGATCATCGCCGCGATCGCGCTGCCCATCCTGATTTTCATCCTGAAATTCGGCTGGCCTCGGATCAAGGCGTTCTTCAACCAAGGAATGACGGATCTGGAAGGCGGCGCCCAGCAGGCCGGTTCGACTCCTTAGCCGCATGGTCGGAACGGCGCTGTTGGGGTTGTTCTTGCTGATCGCCACCTACACCGACATGCGGTGGCGGATCATCCATAACTCGACAGCCTATTCGGGCACTGCGGCGGCCTGGATCGCGAGTGGTTGGGCGAGCTGGGTCGGCGTGGACAGCGCGCCGGCCCCGCCTCGAGTGGCAGCGTGGTACGGCTTGGTTTCGCTGCCAGATAGCCTGCTCGGCACGTTGGCGTGCGGCGCGCTCATGCTGGTCGCTTACGTCTGTTTCGCGTCCGAAGTGGGCGGCGGCGACGTCAAGCTGCTCGCCATGATCGGCGGGTTCCTCGGTCCCTACGATGGACTCGAAGCGATGTTGTGGACCATGGTCATCGCCGGCGTTTTGGCGGTCTTGGTGTTGGTTTGGCGAGTGGGTACGTTTCGGCTGGCAAGCCTGCTCGGCCGCCACCTAATGGCGGCCGCTCAGGGGATTCGACCAGCTTTGTCCGACGAGGAACGCTCCGTCCTGCGCTCCGAACTTTTCCTATCGCCGAGCGCTTTGCTGGCGGTCGTAGTCGTGCGGTTCGGATGGGTCGGCGGCTAGTGACTGGGGATGGGTGGAGACATTCATGCAACGGCAAATCCTCATCGCCGTGCTACCGGAACTCGCCTTGCTGGCTGTAGCCGTCGCAGCCGCATGGTTACTCCTGCGGCTGGCTCACGGCCGGTTTGACTGGCGCCACGCGGCCCGCTTGGCCAGCGATCAGCGCGGCGCTGTCCAGAGTCTCAGCTTTGTCCTCACCGTGCCGCTGTTCGTCATGGTCATGATGTTCATCGTGCAATTGAGCCAGTTGACGATTGCGAAGGTGGTTGTCGAACAAGCGGCGGTGGCCAGCGCCCGATCGGCCCAGGTATGGATCCCGGCCGACCTGACCGCGCTGGGTGAAGGCGCCGAAAACCATTTGCCTTGCTTTCAACCGATCGGCGAACTTGTGGGAACCGACGGCTTGCGCTACTCGCGTTACTTGATTCCCCAAGCTGGCCTGAAGTACGCGAAGATCCGGCAAGCGGCGGTGCAGACTGTCGTGCCAATCTGCCCCTCGCGCGCCACCGGCGTGCCGCTCACTGCTGGTGGCCAGCAGATCGCCCAAAGCCTGCTTGCCGCGACCTACAGCTACGCGCCCGGACTGGCTGGAAACACCATGGTGCCCGCGCGGCTGATGAACAAATTGGCCTACGCCCAAGGCAACACGGAAGTCGTCATCGAAGTGCGTCACAAGGAAAACGAACCGCCGTTCCAGACCTATCTGATCGGTCCGTACCTGGAAGAATTCGGATGCGGCGAGGTGGGATGGCAGGATCAGTTCGTGGTCACGGTCACCCATAACTTCGCGTTGTTGCCAGGGCCGGGCCGACTGTTGGCGCGGCGCGTCTCCGGGGCGAGCGGCTCGACTGGCGGTGGCTCAACAGGCGGGACGGGGACCGGGTATGGGTTGGGATCGACGGCCAGCGCCCCGTCCGGACCTTCTTATGGATCGTCGATCGATCCGGTCGCGGATCGGATTCAGTCGCGAAACGGCGTCTATGTGTACGCGTTGCAGGCGACGGCTCGGGT
This sequence comes from uncultured Planctomycetaceae bacterium, assembly GCA_903921945.1. Classification (GTDB taxonomy): domain Bacteria; phylum Planctomycetota; class Planctomycetia; order Pirellulales; family Pirellulaceae; genus CAIXSC01. Next base: position 3,745 of record CAIXSC010000016.1, on the reverse strand, counting down.
GTATAACGAGGGGCAAAAACCGCGACTCGGATATCGACAGTCGCGCGTCGGTAGCGGTGTCGCCGCCAACCCCGTGCCCACGGTTCCCGGCACTCCGGTGCGCAGTCCGGCAGCGGATGGGTGGACCTCGGCGCCCCTGGCGTCCGCTTGGCGGCCGACGCCCGATGAGGAAGCGGCACTGGCCACGCATCGCGGGTTCCAACGGATTCAGGGCTCGGTGGCGTCTTCGCCACGGACGAGTCAAGCACAAGGCGACGAGCTTGTGGATGGTGTTCGCACTGACGCTGTCGAGGCGAGGCCGCTGGAGGGTGGGAACGGGCAACCGCGGTTCCAGCCGATCGCGGACCCGTGGGGGGATGTGGCGGAAGATGCGCGTACGTTTCGCGCGTTGAACGCGTCGACTTCCTCGGCGTCATCGTCGACACCGACGTCACCGTCGACACCGACGTCTCCGTCGACACCGACGTCACCGTCGACGATGCTCGAGCGACTGCCGGGGAAGAGCGTCTTGCGGAGGAAATCGCCATGAGCGAGCGGTGGATGCGGGGCGTATCGCCGGCTTGGCATGGACGGTCCGAGCGATTTTCCCGATGGCTTGGGGGAGCGGCGGGGCGTTGGTGGGCCGTCCGTCGGCAACGCCTAGCGCGCTTGCGTTCGGATCAGGCCGGTTCGATCAGCATCGCGTCGGTGTTCGCGTTGCTGCTGCTGGTGATGCTGCTCGGCATGGTGATGAATTCCAGCCGGCATGTGGATCGCAAGGTGCGGTTGCAAAACGCGGCCGATGCGGTGGCGTGGTCGGGCGCCCAGGTGATGGCCCGGGGTATGAACGGGTTGGCATTCACCAACCATTTGTTATCCGACGTGTTCGCCCTGACGGCCTTTTTTCGCGAGGCGCGGGATCGGGATGCGCAGCGCTACACGACCGAAATCCTGGACAACTGGGAGCGGATCGGGCCGTTCATGGCGACCTCCGAGTTTCCACCGTTCGCGGGGCTCGGCGAGGCGATCAACGAAAAGGTGCCGATCGAGCGCGAGATGGTGACGACCTACAGCGATTGGGCGTCAGCGGCGTCGGAAATGATCTTGCCCGTCCTCGAGGAAATCCTGGCGACCGAAGCGATTCCCGAATACCAGCGGGCGTTGGCGGCGGCGACGCCGATGATGGCCCAGCAAGCTGCGGCCGAAATGTCGCGGCGCCACGGACAGGCTTGGCCGAGAGGCGGTCCGCTCTACGGCGGATTGTGGCGGACGATAGTCGATCCAGTGGGCGGAATGGAGGAGTCGACACGGCGGTCGTTGCCCGTGATCGACCCATCGCCGGCCGCGACCGACATGGGCGGTTCGCCGGCACTTCGGCAAGATTACTTCACAGCGGCCGTGGAACAGCGGGAGGATCTGGCTCACCGCTATCTGCGCGAATGGAACAGCGAGTCGCTGACGGTGTTCGACCAGCATGCGCCGATGTCGCAGTTCGCCAACTTGTGGCGCGGGTTCTCCTGCGGCCATCTCAAGCATTTGCTCGAAGTCGAATACCCGAATCGCAATCTGCCCTTCCAGATCCGCGATCGGGCTGAGGGCCCTGGAAGTCAGAACGATTATCTCGAGCAGGATTTCATGTTCGTCGGCGTGGTGTACCAGCCGCGGTCGAGCGATTGGATGCCGGGTGTCTTCCACAACCCGGCCGGTTTCGACCGGCAGGCGTTCGCCCAGGTGTCGCTCTTCGTGCCGCGTCGACGGCTCGTCCGCGTAATCCCAGGCCAAAACGTGCCTTCGCCATCGTCGATGGGGGGAGTGCCGGGCGGCGTGATCATCACCCCGCCCGCACCGCTGCCCCAACCGCCTCCGCCGGGCATGCCCGATTGGGTGGTTGTGCGGCAGAGCGGCGATTGGCATCCCGATGGATGGAATCTTGTCACGCAAAACTGGAACGCGCAGTTGGTGCCAGCCACCGCCGGCGCCATCGGCCAAATCCTCTCCTCGGTGCCGTACGCGAGCAATATGCCTATCGCGTCGCCAGCCAACTGGCTGTCGCTTTCCTCGGACGACCTCGGCAACTTGACGCACCACTAATCGCTGTGGAAGCCGTTTCCATGAACGTTCATCCAAGCCGAAGCAGTTTCGATCGTCGTCGAGCTTGTCGGCGCCGCGATGCGGGATTGGCGCCGCTAGAGTTTGTCTTATGGTTGCCCGTGCTGTTATTCACGATGGCTTTAATGGTGAACTACGGCACCATGGCGGCGTGGCGATTGCGGGGCGAAGCGGCGGCGCACGACGCGGTCTGGCGGGCTCGATGGCCCCGAAGTGGCGGTGGCGAGCCGGATCCGGCCCCTTCCATCGCGGTCGTGACCCGCACGGAAAATGTGCGACCAATGCCGCGAATGGCGATGCTCGACGCGCCCGCGTTGCAATTGCCGGTCGCTCGCGGACCGCTTCCCAACGGATTCCTGGTCAGCGACAAACTGGACCCGGCGAAAGGTGCGGTGGCGGGCAATGCGTCGGTCCGCCGCGAGTACCCGCTGCTGAGTAAAGCCGGTTCTTTTGACAGTGGTCCGATCGACGATCCGCTGCTGCACGACGCGTGGTCCAACGGCGAAATGGGGATTCCCAATTGGTTTCGGCGGATCAAGGTTCTGTATCAATTGCCGCAGACCAATCCGGCCTTGCCGCAGGCGTTCCAGTCGGCGGTGATGGACGCCATTTCGATCCCGCACCTTGATTCGCTATCGGTGATGGACCGGGACGCCGATTGGCTGGAATATCGCGGCTGGGCGCCCAACTACTATCCGCGCGTCCAGCATCGCTGCACCTTGGACCACGACGAGATGCGGCGGCGCGAAGTCGAACGACTGGTCGATGTGTGGCAGCCCAATATGGGAAAGTGGCAGTTGGGACGCATCTCCCGATTGCCCGGCACCATGACCTCTTCTTTCCTGGGCATGTTCAAAAGCACCCTGAGCCAGTTCGAGGCCGAGCTGATGGCCACGCCGCCACCGCCCCCCGATCGCATCGCCTATTTGCAAATGCATATCCCGATTTTAGAAGCCAAAATCAGCCAGCTTGAACAGTTCCAGAGCCGGATCCCGGACTTTGAAAGCCAGCTCGAAAACCGGCCAGCTCCAATGCCGTAGCGCCGAGTTGTTCGATCCGCGACATGGCCCCGACTGCCTTGCTCATGCACGGAGCCGCAGCCAGATCGCCTTTCAACTCCAACGTCAACTTCCGTTTCCGGTAGAATGGTAGGCCGTTCGGCTGGATGGTGGATACCGAATGGCCATCTGTGCTCTTTGCCCGTCCGGTGACCGTGGTAGATAGGTTGAAACGATGCGACAACAAGCGGCGATGTTTTCTTTCCATCTGGCTCTGGGCACGGGATGCGTGCTGTGGCTGTTGAGCTTGGCGATGGCGAGCCCTATCAAGGCCGCTGGACCGGAACCGGTGTTGCTCTGGCCGCAAGGAGCTCCCGGGGCGGTGGGTGACGAGCCTACGGACAAGCCGGACTTGAGGATCTATCGGCCTGACCCGGGAAAGGCGAACGGAGCGGCCGTGGTGATTTGCCCGGGAGGCGGCTATGGAGCGCTCGCGTATGACCATGAGGGGCATCAGGTCGCCAAGTATCTCAATACGATTGGTGTGACCGCCGCGGTGGTGAAGTACAGGCTGGCCCCGCGTTATCGCCATCCGGCCCCGCTGCAAGACGCGCAGCGATCGATCCGGCACTTGCGAGCTGGAGCGGCCGGCTACGGAC
>CAIXSC010000015.1 GCA_903921945.1 uncultured Planctomycetaceae bacterium | reverse complement strand
GGTCGGCTGAAGGGCGAACTGCGACTCGACACGCGTGCCGCGTGGGAACGTGGCGGCGCGAGCGGGCCGGCGGTGGTCGCGGGCCAGCCGGAACAAAGTTTGCTGCTCGACGCCTTGCGGCACGAGGGGCTCGCGATGCCGCCCGATCGCAAGCTGCCCGCCGAAGTGATCACGTCCTTCACGGACTGGATCGCCCGCGGCGCCCCGTCGCCGGCGACGCTCGTGGCCGATGCGGCGGACAACGACGTCGTCGCGGCGCCGCGGCGCGGGATGAGCCTTGAGCAGGCGCGCGGTTTCTGGTCGTTCCAACCGGTGCGGTCGGCCGTTCCACCTGATGTCCGTGACCCCTCATGGTCGCTGGGTGCGCTTGATCGCCACATCTTGGTTGCGATCGAACAAGCGGGCCTCGCGCCCGCGCCGCCGGCGGAGCCTCGATCGCTGGCGCGGCGGCTCTATTTCGATCTGATCGGCTTGCCGCCTTCGCCCGAGGAAATCGACATCTTTCTCGCGGACTGCGAGCGCGATGTTTATGGGACGGCGCGACTCGGCGTCGCGATCGAGCGGACCGTGGAACGTTTACTGGCGTCGCCGCGATTTGGCGAGCGATGGGGACGGCATTGGCTGGATGTGGCTCGCTACGCCGACAGCAACGGCCGCGATCGCAATGTCTATTTCCACCATGCTCATCGCTATCGCAACTACGTGATCGAGGCTGTTAACGCCGATCTCCCGTACGACCAGTTTGTCCGGGAACAGATCGCGGGCGATCTCTTGCCAGCCTCCAACGCGTCGGAAGCCGATCGACTGCGGATCGCGACCGGCTTCCTCGCGGTCGGCGGAAAAGCGTACGAGGAGGCCAAGCCGGAAGTTTTCCGAATGGATGTCATCGACGAGTTGATGGACACCATGGGCCGCTCGATCCTCGGCTTGTCGATCGGCTGTGCGCGTTGCCACGACCACAAGTTCGATCCGTTGCCAACCGCCGACTACTACGCCTTGGCCGGAGTGTTTCGCAGCACGCAGTTGCTCTACGGATACGGTCCCAAGGGCATCAAGTCGAACGTTCACACGCATTCCGAGTTGTTCGCCATCGGCCCTCACGCGGTGGAACGCGGTCCGTCGGGGCTGGCTTACCTTGCCGAATTGCAGCGGCTCACGCTCGTTCAAAACACGGCGCGCTCGGATCGCTACCGCGTGGTGCGGCAAGTCGCCGCGAAACGCCAGGAACTGGCCGCGTTGTCGGCGGCGAAAGCGGAAACGGTCGCGGAGGAACGTGGCCGACGCGAGGCGGAGATTGCTGAACTGGATCGGAAGATCCAAGAATGGGACCGGACCGTGAAGGCGGCCGAGGACGCGTTGCAAGCAGCGTTTGACTCGCCGCCGCCTCAGCCTGACTGGGCGATGGGGGCCCGCGAGCGGCCGGCTGGGGAAGATTGTCGGATTCACCTTCGCGGCGAGACGACAAACCTAGGCGATGTCGTTCCTCGTGGTATCCCGCGAGTGCTGGCCCAAGTTTTCGCGGGTGACGGAAGTTCGGCGGACATCCGCGTGCCGTCGGATACCAGTGGGCGGCTCCAGTTGGCCGAATGGTTGTCGAGTCCGCGAAATCCGCTGACCCCGCGGGTGCAGGCCAATCGCATCTGGCTGAAGTTGTTTGGCGGCGCGATCGTCGCGACGCCCGACGATTTCGGCGCGACGGGCGCGGCGCCGTCCCATCCCGAATTGCTTTCGGATTTGGCTCACCGTTTCCTGCGCGGCGGCTGGTCGAACAAGTCGCTCGTCCGCGAAATGATGTTGAGCCAAACGTATCGGCAGGCGTCGGTCAGCGATTCCAGCGCCGCCGATCCGGACAACAAGTGGCTGGCGCGGATGCGGCCCCGCCGGCTTGAGGCCGAAGCGTTTCGCGACACGATCAAATGGGTCGCGGGCACCTTGGATTCGCACCCGCCGCCGGAAGGCGCCGAGTTTCTCGCGAAGCACAACCCGTATCGCGAAGACGAATATCGGACCTTCAAACCGTTGTTCGAGCCCCGCGACATCGAGCACAACCGGCGCTCGGTTTACTTGCCCGTGATTCGCGGTGTGCTGCCGCCGATTCTCGGTTTGTTCGACTTCGCATCGCCCGAGCGAACGGTAGCGCTCCGCGACGAGAGCACGGTGCCCGCCCAAGCCTTGTTCCTGCTCAACAATCCCTGGATGGAACAGCAAGCGCGGGACGCCGCGCGGCGCCTGCTTTCCGATCGCACGTTGCTTGACGATCACGAGCGGATCGAAGCCGCGTACCGGGTGGCGCTCGGCCGTTCGCCCCGGGCCGCCGAGCGCTCGCGGGCCGCCGCTTACCTCGCCGCCCCGCAGCTCGCCGCAGGCGAAGACGGCCCCGCGACTCCAGCGGCGGTTGGGAACAAGGCGGCGCGCGCCACCGTTTCGCTGGCCGAGCTGACTGAAGATCGGTGGACCGGCTTTTGCCAGGCGCTGATGGCATCGGCCGAGTTTCGCGTTATTCCATGAGGAAGCATCCGATGAGCGAATCAACGGGAGTGGCGTCGCGCCGAGCCGCCTTACGAGCCGTATCCAGCGGCTTTGGATTGATGGCGTTCGCGGGCCTGGCGGATTGGGAAGCGCGACGAGCACGGGGCGGAGAGTCGCCGGCGTCGTCCGATCCGCTCGCCCCAAAGCCACCCCACTTCGCGCCGCGCGCCAAACGAGTGATCTTCCTCTGCATGCGGGGCGGACCCTCCCACATGGAGACGTTCGATCCGAAACCGCAGTTGAATGTGGATTCGGGAAAGCCCGGACGCTCCGGTCCCCAGTCAAAGCTGCTCGGGTCGCGTTGGAAATTCCAGCCGCATGGCGAAAGCGGACTGGAGGTGGTCGAACTTCTACCGGAGACGGCGAAGCATGCCGACCGGCTGTGCGTCCTGCGCGGAATGCACACGGACAACGAAAACCATCCGCAGGCGCTCGAACAACTGCATACGGGCAGTTTCCAGTTCGTTCGGCCATCGCTTGGCGATTGGACGCTGTACGGACTGGGGACGGAAAACCGGGACCTGCCCGGTTTCATTTCAATCAACCCGCTCACCGCGCTCGGCGGCTTGCGGTACTACCACAACGCCTTTTTGCCCGCCGCCTGCTCGGCAACGCTGCTCGGCGACGCCGGTCGCCCCTCGCCCAATCCAACCATCGGCGACTTGAAGAACCTGCGTCTGTCACGAGCCGCTCAACGCCAACAGCTGGACCTGTTGCAGGCCATGAACCGCGAGTCAGTGGGGCCCATCTCGGGTGCCGCTAGCGGTGTTGGCGCCACGAACGGTGCTGGAGCCGCTAGCGGTGCAAGCGCAGGGGACGCGGGTACGGGGACGAGTGGTGACGCGCGAGTGGACGGGCTGATCGCGTCATTCGAGTTGGCGTTCCGCATGCAGGACGCGTTGCCGCAGGTCATGGACCTATCCGGCGAAACGAAGGAGACCTTGGAGGCGTATCGCGTCCAGGAATCGTTCGGGCGTCAATGCCTGCTTGCGCGCCGGTTCGCGGAAGCAGGTGTGCGGTTCATCGAAGTGACGCACACGGACTGGGACCACCATGGATTCCTGTCGACAGCGATCCCGAAAAACTGCCAGGCGATTGATCGGCCGATCGCCGCGTTGCTGGGAGATTTGGCGCGCCGCGGGCTGCTCGATGATACGTTGGTCGTGTGGGGTGGCGAGTTTGGCCGAACGCCTGACGACCCGACGACGGACGGTCGTGGCCACAACAACAAAGGCTTTTCGATGTGGATGTGCGGCGCCGGGGTGCGAGGCGGCATGGCGTACGGCGCCACGGACGAGCACGGCTACGAAGCGGTGGAGGGAAAAATGCACATCCACGACCTGCACGCCACACTGCTCCATCTGATCGGACTGGACCACGAGAAACTGACCTACCGCCACGGCGGCCGCGACTACCGGCTCACCGACGTCAAAGGTCGAGTGGTGCGCGACATCCTCAGCTAACGAGGGCGCAAGGCCAAGCGGCTTCGGTCGTCCGCGATGTGGATACGCGAGTCGGCCGGCCGGCGGGTGCCTTCCGCAGGGGTCACGGGCGGTGACAACGGGGGGCGTTTCCGGGGTTGGGGATCCGGGTTCGCGTTTACCGGGTGGCGATGTTTGGCTATATTCGGCGAGTTCAGAGGCTGCACGAGATAGCGGATATGGCAATGGCTCAAACTGAATCAAAAGCGCCGGGATCTGGCAAACGGCCGAAACGGGGCGTGCCGGAGGGACTGTGGCAGAAATGCCCTGGCTGCCGGTCCACGATCTACATCAAAGAAGCCCAAGCGTTGCTCGGCGTTTGCCCGAAGTGCAACTACCACTTTTACGTGCCGGCGCTGGAACGCATTCGCCAAGTGCTCGATGAGGGCACCTTTGAAGAATGGGATGCCAATCTCCGTCCGACCGATCCGCTTGAGTTCAAAGATCAAAAAGCGTACCGGGATCGGTTGGTTTCCGAGCAGAAACGCACCGGCTTGACCGACGCGGTAATCACCGGTTGCGGCATGATCCGCGCGCGGCGCGTGGCGTTTGGCGTGACCGATTCGGCGTTCATCATGGGCAGCATGGGCTCGGTGGTCGGCGAACGGCTCACGCGGTTGGTGGAACGAGCCACGGCCGAGAACCTGCCGCTGATCATCGTCAGCGGCTCGGGTGGCGGAGCGCGGATGCACGAAGGCATCTTGTCGTTGATGCAGATGGCGAAAGTGTCGGCCGCGCTGGCCAAGTATGACTCGGCCGGCGGCTTGTTCATTTCGGTTCTGACGAACCCGACGATGGGCGGCGTGGCCGCGAGCTTCGCGTCGCTGGGCGATGTCATTTTCGCCGAACCCAAAGCGTTGATCGGGTTCGCCGGTCCGCGGACGATCAAGGAAACGATCCGCATCGAACTGCCCAAGGGGTTCCAAACCAGCGAATTCCTGCTGGAACACGGCTACATCGATCGCATCGTGACCCGCGACAAACTGAAGAGCGAAATCGCCCGCGTCATCGACTACTGCGGCAAGTAGTTTACGTTTCTTGTTTTGGATTTAGTTCTCGCGGTCTCGCGCCGGTTCTGTCCCGCTACCAGACTGCTGGCCAGCGGAACGGGATGGTTGCCCGGAAAAGAGCGCGATTCGGCCATTCACGCCGACGCCCCACGGTTCTGTGCCGTGAGGCAGCGCGCCGATGTCAGGTTGATCTTTGTCGGAGTCGCGGAGCGGGTCGGGCCACTCGCCGGGGATCGCGAGCCCGGTGTTGATCGCCGGGCTGTCCGGTTGTAAACGCAGGTCGCTTTCGGCCCGTGGATCGCGCGGCAACTGCGCGAACTTTGGATCGACGAGTCGGTCATGAGTCGTCCAACCGGGCGGATATTGGGACTGGCTCAGCGCGAACAGCGGCGACGCGCGGAACTTGGCGAAAAGATCCCCCTTCACCATCGGCCCCTCCTCCACGCCCCACAGCAAGTTGCCACCTTCTCGCAGCGGGCCGGGTTCTTTGAGCGCGACGAAGCCGGGACCGGGAATGCCTTGCCGCTCGACGAAAATGTTGTTGAACACGTCGCGCTCGGTGGTTGACTTTCCCATCGATCCGAGTCCGAACAAAAAGGAACCGCGGAACACGGGCGTCTCGCGCAGAATCGTGTTGTGGTAAACCCGCATGACCGGATAAACGGGACTGCCATGATCGCTGAGCAAGTGACCTTCCGCGTGCAGGAATGAGCCGCTCGGATCGGGTGTCCGCGGGTGTTCGTAGGGCACACCGGCGCGCGTGTCGATCACGTTGCGAAAGATGTAGACGCCGGAACCCGGCGCATGGGTCAACGGCGATTCGTCCTTATCGATCTCGTGTTGCTGGAACACACCCAAACACGCGCCGATCCGGTTGCGGAAAATATAAATCGTGTGATCGCGCAGCTTCGGCCCGCATTCCAGACCGTCGTCGTTGAAGTTGTCCACGAAACAATGATGCAGCTTCAAGTTCCTGGCGTATCGCAGGAATGCGAAGTCGTGATCGTCGGTGAATTCACAAAAAGCGAACTCGATGTCCTCGTTCAGCGGCTGGTTGTTCTGCAACACAATCTGATACGACGCCGTGCCGCGATACTTCATGTGAGCCCGTCCGCTCCAAGGAGCCGCCAGCCCGCGAAACGCCGCATGCGTGACGCTCAACTTCTTCGAGGCGTTGACGAGCAAACCCGGGAAGCCGCCGAAGACGTTCAGATGATCGAGCTCGATGTTTTCGGATCCGTAGACATGGATCATCGGGCTGCCCGTGGCTCCACGCAATGTCAGGTCTTGCACGCGAACATGCCGGACGCCGCAGATCCGCAGCACGTCGTCGCCGAAACCGAGCGCGACGACCAGGGGCAGTTTGCGCGGATCGGTCTCGCCGCGATACGCTCGGTCTCCCAATCCGGGCAGCGTGTGGTGCGCCAGCCGGATGTGAACGCGGCCCGTCTCGCGGTTGAACCACAGGCCCGGCCCGCAATACATGCCGGTGTTCGGATCTTTTTTGTCGGCCAGCCAAAGCTCGTTGGTGGCACGCAGGTCGGTCACAAACCGATAGCCATGCAGTGGAACCAGCGAGTCGCCGAAATGGCCGAGCGCGATCGGCCGTTCGTCTTCGATGCCCCAGTGCGGCTCCCACGCCGCCGGCAAGAACTGATGCGGCACGCGGCGGTCGTCGAGTTCGCGATAGGTGCGCGTCGAAACATATTCGCCCGGCACTCCGCCTTCGAACGGTTTCCAGCTTGCGGCCGGGTTTTCAAAGAACTCGCGTAGACCGCCGTCGATGACGACTTTTTCGCCGGGAAATGCGCGAATGGTGATGGGTGCTTCCGCCGTCCCTGATCGGCTGAGTGCCGGTCGTTCGTAGTACGTGCCGCCGCGTAGATACAGTGTGTCTCCCGGCTTCAGATTCCGAAGGGCATGCCGCAGCGACTTCCATGGCTGCCCTTCGTGACCCGCGTTCGCGTCATCGCCGCGAGCCGCATCGACAAACAGCGCCGGCCCAGCGCTTCGAGGTCGCGATGGCATCTCCGGCGTTACCCGCATCGCGGGATGCGAAGCCACCTCGGCTGCGTGCAGCAACTCGGCCATCCATCCCGCCAGCAAGACGGCCGCAACGAAACCGCGAAGCCACGAGGATGAACTCCACGAGGATGAACGCGAGGTGGACGAACGCGAGGTGGATGAACGCGACGTGGACGAACGCAACGTGGACGAACGCAACGTGGACGAACGCAACGTGGACGAACGCAACGTGGACGAACGCGACGTGGACGAACGCGAGGTAGATGAACACCGGTCAACGCGAGTTGAAACCGCGGTCGCCACGAACGAGCACCAACGGGCAAGAACCCCGAGTGACCAAAAGAGCAGTCGTGGCAACGCCCCCAGAGAATGTCTCAACAGGGGCTGGGCCGCATCGAGCTTGAGAATCCGCCAACGATTCATTCCGATCGTCCTTTGTAAGTCTCAACTAGATAGTCGATGCGAGGGAGCATCCTTTGGGTCTCAGTCGTTCCTTCACCCACGGTGAGCCGCAGCTCAGGCGCGTGCCCATGATAGAGCGTTGCGAGCCAGCGAGGTAACTCCGTGTTCGAACCGACGACGATTTGAGTGGCTACCCCGGCCGTTGCCTACGGCTCGGCGGTGAACGCATTCGAGGTAGACAAGTTGGCGGTTAACGTGGGCCGGCGGTCGATGGCGAACTCGCATGGGCCCAGTTTGGCGGGATGACTGGTCGGAGGGGGATCGGAAAGTGGCTGGCACGTTTCCCGTGCGTCTGACCAGTCCGGCCCGCAAGGCGTTTCGTTCGACGTACCGGCAGACCAACAGAAAGTGATCATCATCCTGGATGGGAAAACTCTTGAAACGGCCCTGATAGACATGTCCTTGGCCACCGGTCCGGTAGTGGGCATGCAACCGCATCGTGTGCGTGAGCGAAACCCACCGCAGGAAGTTGCTCATCCC
>CAIXSC010000014.1 GCA_903921945.1 uncultured Planctomycetaceae bacterium | reverse complement strand
GTAGCTGCGAACGAAACTGGCGTTCGGGTAGACGAGCGCTTCGAGCAGATCGCGTTCGGCGCGGATCCCGCCGATTCGCGTCAGGTCGGGGCCGACTCGTCCGCCCAGATAGCCCATCGCATGGCACGACGAGCACGCCGCCTTGGTGCTGTGGAAAACGGCTTGGCCACGACGCACATCGCCTCCGGACAACTGCCCCATCAATTGCTCGATGCGTGCCCGCTGCTTCCCGAGATCGGCGTTCATCGCCAGATAGAGGGCCTCGGCGTTGGCGGGCACTTGGCCGGAATACTTCGACAACCGCGTCTTCACCGCGTCCTGCCGCAAACTGGCCAGCGACTTGGCTTCGAGCAACGCGGCGACCAGCGCCAGCCCCACGCGTTCGTCTGTGGACTGCTCGAACGCGCCCAGCAACCGATCGGCTTCCAGCGGCCCGACCGTCTTCAGCAGTTCAGCTAGCTCCAGCAATTGTTCGGCGGAGAGGCGGGCGCGGCTGAGCACCGTGGCGCTCGCGTTACGGGCTGTCACTGGTTGCTCGGGCGCGAGCTGTTCCAGCAGAAACTTCCAGAGCGGCAAGTCGACCGCCGCCAAGCCGGTCGGCAGAGCGGCCAGCGCATCGAGCCGCACAGCGGCCGGTTGCCCGGGCGCCTTGCCGAGCGCGTCGAGCGCAACGACCAGGACTTCGGCTGGCTGCTTGGGCCACGGCAAGGCACGGGCGGTCAAGACCGCTTCCTTCACCATTTCTTCTTGTGAATCGGCGACCGCGCGGGCGACTGCGGAGAACCAAATCGCGGGCGTTTCGCGCAAGCCGGCTTCACGCATGGCCATCAACGACACAACGCGTGCGTCCATGGCCAGCTTCGCGTCGCTGGCAACCTCGGCCAGCAGTTGTTGGACTTCGGGACTGCGAGCGAACACGGCCAGTTGCCGCGCTAACTCCACGCGATCGGCTTCGGCGATTGCCGGACCGGTGAGCCTCGCCTTCATGGCGTCGGCGAGCGCTCCGCCCCATTCGCGATGTCGTCCCACGATCCACGAAGCCGTGTCGCGGATCAGAGGCTGGGTGGCAGACAACAGCGGCGCGACGCGTGCCGGCTCCAGTCCACCGTTTTCCATCTGATCGAGCGCGATCAAGGAGGCGCGGACGACGCGAGGGTCGGAGTCGCCGAGCGCTTGCCGCAACGCGGTGGCGTCCGCCAGTTCGATCAGCGCGAATGTGAAGGCATGGTCGAGGAACCGGTCGTCCGACGCGAGTCGACGAATGGCAGCCAGCAGCGGCAGCACGGCACTCTTCACGCCGCTGCGTCCGAGACATTCGGCCAAGACACGCACGTTCGCCAAATCCGTGGAAATCGCCAGCAGCGCGAGAAGATCCGGGGCCGCGTCGACATCGCGCCACAAACTGGCCGAATGCAATGCGGCCTGGCGAACCGTGGAATCGGGATCGCGAAAGGCGCCCCGGACCGCGGCTCGAGCCGACGGCGAGTCGATCCGCGTGAGCGCCCAGACGGCCGCTTCTCTTGTCGCCGCTTCCCTGGTCGCCGGTTGCCTGGTCGCCGCTTCCTGTGACGCCGGGTTTGCGGCGATGGCGGCGAGCGGCGGGACGGCGGCCGCTCCGAGTTTCGCGAGCCGCTGAGTGGCCCGTTCGCGGACGGCCGGCCGCGGGTCGGCGAGCAACGCGGCGAGCGCGTCGGGGCCGAGCTTGTTCCATTCGATCTTTCGGCCCCGCGGATCGGCCGGCACCGTCGCGCCGACGCGGCGGACGCGGTAGACGGCTCCGAGGATATCGGGCTTCCACAGTTGCGAAGTGGGGCAACAGAGCTTGTACCAACCGCCCGTGTTGACGACGACGAGGCTGCCGTCCGCATCGCAGACGACGTCGGTCGGATGGAAGTCGATGTTGTCGGAGACGAGGAAATCCTCGTCGCGGGCGCGGAGCGTCGCGCCGGCGTAGGCGATCGAGTGACGCGTGACCTTGTGTAAGTTGAAGAGACAGGCGAAGAGGTTGTCGTTCCAACCGTCGCCGAATTGGCTGCCGCGGTAGCGAGTCAACCCGCACGGAGCGGCGGGGCCCAGATGCGACAAGGGTGGAAGCAGCTCGCCGGTGCGAATGTGGTTTTCCACCACGTCGTGCTGCTTGCCGTAGACGCCGCCGTAGACGGCGTGGATTAGCCCATCGCGTTTACCGCCGGCCGGATTTTGGAGGAACGTGGTCGTGAACACGCGTTCGCCGCCTGCCGTGAAGACGACATCGACGGGATTGTCCATGCCGCCCGTCATGACATGCTCGAAGCCAGACCGATCGGGCCGGCAGCGAAAAATATGGGACGCCTTGGTCACGAGCGGCCGGAGGCCGGACCGTTCGTAGCGTTGCTCGGCGAACGCTCCCTTGCACCAGTAGATGAATCCATCGAGCCCCAGGTAGGGACCATGGAGATCGTTGGCGCATCCGGTGAGCGTCTTGCCTTGGAACCATTCCTCGCGTTGGTCGGCGACGCCGTCGTTGTCGGTATCGGTGAGCTTCCAGATGGAAGGTGGAGCGGCGACATACAGCGAGCCGTCATGCCAGAGCGTACCCTCCGGGAACATCATCTTGTCGGCGAACACGGTCGAGCGATCAAAGCGACCGTCGCCGTCGGCGTCTTCGAGCCGCAGAATACGATGGGGACGTTCGGCGAGCTGTTTGTCGACCTTGTCATTGGTCCCGGACGACTCGGAAACGTACAGCCGGCCCTCTTCGTCGAAGTCGGCGGTGATCGGCCGATTGACGAGCGGCGGGCCGGCGACCTGTTCGATGGCGAACCCCTGAGGCAGCGAAAACGCATGCCCATCCAGACGCGTGACAACCCGTCCCTCGTCAGCCGCCAACGCAGTGCCCGCCTGGACCGTCCCGCCGCGATCCGCCAGCGTCGTAATACTCGCCGAGGTCGGAAGACTCGCAGGATTGGAAGAACTCGCAGTTTTCAGCGGGTTGGAATGACCTGCTGACTTCGCCGAATTCTGCGGAGTCGGCGTTGGCGAGGGAGGTGCCGCCAAAGCGATGAGCGAGAGGACGGAGACGACGAAGAGGAGTGCGAACGTGAGGCCGACGCGTTGGGCCAAACGAGCGGAGGCGGGACCAGGCATGGAGGCCTCGTGGGGGGAAGGACGGCGGGCAAGGCACGACGAGTCACCTCGTCGACGCCCGGCTGATGATACCGGCTGGTCAAGCCGTTGCAACTATCAACGCCCACTCGACGCCACCGCGCCGGACAGTTGCTGAAACATTCTCGGCGAAGCGGAAGTTGAAGCGTTGGGCCAGAGCGCCGCTGTGGGCAAGTGGCCCGATCGACGAGGAACTGTGCCCAGAACTCGGAATCCACCGGTTGGGGTGTGACCAACAGTGATGACCGTCGCAATAGATTCGGCTGCTTGCAAGTCCGTGAACGAGGGATATCCTGGTCGCAGGTGCGCCTAGGTACAGCCGGCCGCTGGCGGAGTTACTTCGCCAGCGGTTGCTCTTTTAAAAGACCGTTGGACACCCGCGTGATGCCTCCGTAAATCCAGCGGCGCAAGCCGCGCTGGTTCGCACCGTGGCTGGCAAGTTGGGCGAGGCACGAATCTTCCGCGGGAACCACATGGATCCCGGGTGGACCTCTCATTCACCGATTAGCCGAAGGCGCTGGCGGGCGTAGCGCCCGGATGCGGCACCGCCTCGCCGAGCGGGTTGGAGGCCCGGCCGTCGCCTACGGCTCGGCGGTAAACGAAGACGGCGTTAAATGGGGACGGCGATGGTTCATTTAGCGGAGCGGCGTAAGCCGCCCGGCCCGCGCGGCCCGCCCACCCGCCCGGCCCGGCCCGCCCGGCCCGCGCGCCGCTCGATGTTACCGCCGCGTAGGCTCTCCACGTCAACGGCGTTTTCGGTGGTGTGGGCCGCGATCGCCCTG
>CAIXSC010000013.1 GCA_903921945.1 uncultured Planctomycetaceae bacterium | reverse complement strand
ATTTCTCCCGCGCTCATGGAGAAATACTTTGCCGCGACCGATGTAGCGCTCGCTCGCTTGTTCACCCCGACACCGCATTCGACCCCAATCGCGGCCACCGGCGTGTCCACGACCAAAACTGCCGGAGCTGCGAATGCCCCGAACAGCAATCAAGTGGTCGCCGAGCAAGATTCCTCCGCGTCGTTGATGCCACCTGCGTCATCGAAGCTACCTGCGTCCTCGAAGCCGCCTGCGTCCTCGATGCCATCCGTGTCCTCAACGCCGCCGTCGCTGTCAGCGCAGTATCGTTGCGCCGGCACGAACCCGATGGAGAATCAAATCCGCGCGCATTTCCAAATCGCGAATGCGGGTAAAGCCGCGGTGCCGCTTCGCGAACTGACGATGCGCTACTGGTTCCTCGGGGATGGCGCGACCGATTATCAGCAGTGGTGCGATTACGCGAGGGTCGATGCCAAAAACACCACCCGCGTTGTGAAACGACTCGAAAAGCCCTTGCCGAACGCCGACGCCTATCTCGAAATCGGCTTTACCAGCGGCACACTCGCCGCCGACGCCAACACGGGCGAAATCCAGATTCGGATCGCGATGGCCGACTGGATGCCATTCGATCAAAGCAACGACTACTCTTTCGACCCAAAACAAACACAATTCGCGAACGCACCACGAGTCACTCTCTATCGAGGCGGAAAGCTCGTATGGGGCTTTGAGCCAACCGCAACAGCGCCGGCTAGCGGGACAGCGCTAGCCAGCGCGACAGCGCCGGCCAGCGGGACAGCGCCGGCCAGCGGGACAGCGCCGGCCAGCTCGCCGACACCTTCGACGGCTCGCGTGAGCGCGCCCCAATCGGCGGCAGCGACAGTCGCCGTTCCTGCCGTTGCTGCTGTTCCTGTTGCTCCTGCCGTTGCTGGCGCACCTGCCGTTCCTGATGCGTTCGCGCGACTTGAAGCCGCTCGGGCCGCGATCTTCGTCGCGCAGCCAGGGAGCGGATTGAGCGGCCGCCAGGCGGCGGCGCGAATCGCCTCGACCTTTGCGAATCGGGCCTGGCGAAGGCCGGTTCCGGCCGCCGAGGTTGAAAGATTGATCGCCGTATTCGACCGCGCCATGACGAAGGGCGCGGACTTCAACGGCGCCGTTCGGCCGATGTTGAAAGCGGTACTGGTCTCTCCCGACTTTCTGCTGCGGGTGGAACGTGATCCGGCGGGGATGGAAGGGGCGCCGTATCGTCGCGTCACCGATCACGAGCTGGCGGTCAGGCTTTCGTACTTTTTGTGGTCGAGCCTTCCCGACCGGGAATTGCGCGACCATGCCGACGCGGGTCGACTGAGCGACCCTGGCGTGCTCGAGCAGCAGACCCGCCGGATGCTCGCCGATCCCCGCGCATCGGCCCTTACCGACTATTTCGCCATCCCGTGGCTGCAGGCTGGAAACCTTCAAGCCGCGCGACCCTCCACCGAGTACTTCCCGAGCTTTCAACCAACCCTGAAGGCGGCGATGACGCGGGAGCTATGGCTGTTCCTCGAAGGACTCCGCACCAGCGACCGCTCCGTGCTGGAACTGCTGCGCGCGGATTACACCTACGCGAACGCGGAACTGGCTCGTCATTATGGCTTGCCGCCGGTTGCGGGCGACGAGTTGCGACGCGTGCCGCTTCGGCCGGAAGATCATCGTGGCGGTGTGCTCGGCATGGGCGTGATGCTGGCGTCAACCTCGCATACGTATCGCACCAGCCCGACCCTGCGAGGTAAATATGTGCTCGAAGTGCTGCTCGGCACACCACCGCCACCGCCGCCCGCGAATGTCGGAGTGCTCAAGGACGAGGCCCCCGGCCGGCAACCAAAGTCGTTCCGCGAAACGCTCGTCCAACACGCTGCCGATCCGGCTTGCGCCTCCTGCCATCGTCGCATCGATCCGCTCGGATTCGGCCTCGAATCGTTTGATGCCGTGGGGCGTTGGCGTAGCGATGCCGTGGCCGCGGATGTGGCAGGGACGTTGCCATCCGGCGAGACTTTCTCGGGCCCCGACGAGTTGAAACAACTCTTGTGGAAGCGGCGCGAGCGGTTTGTGTTTCATCTCGGTCAACAGCTATTGTGTTACGCCTTGGGTAGGCCGCTCGAGGACTGCGACGCCGGCTCGGCGCGGGCCATTCAGCGAGCTGCGGTAGCGAACGAGTACCGCCTGTCCGCACTTGTCCTAGCCGTGGTCAACAGTTTTCCCTTCCAACATCGACGCGTTTCGCCCATCGACAGCGCCGCGGAGCCACCACCATGAATCGGGTTCGTCGAGCCATTCTCCGGAGCGCCGGCGTCGCACTCGCACTGCCATTCTTGGAATCCTGGCGTCCGTTCGTAATGGCTCAGCGGCAAGGCGAGTCGGCCGGTCCGCCCCTGCGATTGGCGATTTACACTGTCAGTGGCGGAACGGTGCTCGAAGCGTGGAAGCCGCAACAGGCCGGACGCCTGGGCGAGTTGCCGTCGATCCTCGAGTCCTTGACGCCGCATAAAGAGCATCTAACGCTGGTCTCCGGGTTGTCGCATGGCGGCCAGGTTCAAGGCTGCGCTCATTCCACATGCGCGCGGTTGCACCTTTCTTGCGGCGGCAAGATCTCTGTCGACCAAGCGGCCGCGCAAGCGATCGGCGGCGACGCCGTCTTGCCTTCCTTGGAATTCGGATTGACCAATCATCAGACGCGTTTCTCGTATCGTGATGGCGAGCCTGTACCTTACGAAATGAATCCGCACGTGGTGTTCGAGCGAATGTTCAAGGGCCGTCCACCGCTCGTCCCCGACTGGAAAAAACGGCCGTTGCCAGCCGCCACCCCAGCCAGATCCGCCGGGCCGGAGCCACCCCGATCCGACTCCGTCGAACAAAGTATTCTTGACGCCGTGCTGGACCAAGCCCGATCGCTTCGCCGCGGCCTGGGACAAACCGATCGCCGCAAGCTGGACGAATACCTTCATTCGGTGCGCGGGGTCGAAACCCGGCTCGCGCAGGCCGAAGCGAGGCAGCAGGCCGAGATCCGCGACAGCCGCTCGGCGCGAGTCGCCGCGACGCCACAGTTCCCGCCCTTCAGTCATTTTGAGCGCTACACGAATCCGTGGATGGTGTGGCGAAATCCCGAGCGGCACGCGGAATACATTCGTATCATGTCCGAATTGCTGGTGCTCGCCTTTCAGACCGACACGACACGCGTGGTGACGGCGGCACTGGGCGAAGACAACGCCATGTTCCCGGGCGTTGTAACGGGCGGCAACGAGTTCCAAGCCCATGCGTTGCAACACAACGGCAACACGCCGGGCAATCAGCGTCCCAACGCGACCGCTCGCGACGGCTGCCGCCAAATCCACACTTGGTACACCGAGCTCTTCGCGGAAATGATCACGCGGATGAGTCAGATCGAAGAAGGGGATGGCTGTTTGCTTGACCATTGCTTGATCCTCTACACCTCCTATATGGCGGACGGCGGTCATGGCATCCGGGACTACCCGACCTTGCTGGTCGGGAAGGCTCAAGGCCGGATCCGCACAGGAATCCATCACGCCTATCCCGTCGGCACTCCGGTCGCGAACCTCTATCTCGAAATGCTTGGCGCCATTGGCGCGCAGGCCGACTCGTTCGGTGACAGCCACTCGGCCGCCAACCAAGCGTT
>CAIXSC010000012.1 GCA_903921945.1 uncultured Planctomycetaceae bacterium | reverse complement strand
TTCCTGGGAGCCAATGGGGGCACAGCGGACGCGACCGGCGTGTCGATCACCGACGCCAAGCTGGGATTGGTCGTGCGGAAGGTGGTCGACGACAACCTCGCCACGCAAGCCGGAGCCAAGTATGCGTTGGTCGCTGACGGCGCCGCGGCGCTGGTCGGCGTCGATGGACTGACACTCAGCGGCTCGCTGGCGGCCCGCGTGAACCGTATGGGCGCGCCAGTTAACAAGACGGTCGATGTGATGGGCACTCCGGTGCTGGTCAAGTTCGACGACGGCACGGATGTCACGCAGTTCTCGGGCAGTGTCACGCTGGCGGTGGCCGGCTTTGTGTCGGTCAGTGGCGATTTCGCTTTCGAGAGCAAGTCGACGACTGTGGGAACGGCGACGACGACGGAGATTGTCGCGGCGGCGGCGAATATCGATATCTTCCTGGGGGCCAATGCCAACACCGCGAATGCGACGGGTGTTCAGATCACTGGCGCCAAGCTCGGCTTGGTCATGCAGCGGGTGAACGATACGAGCCTGAGCACGCAAGCCGCTTCGAAGTATGCCCTCGTGGCCGACGGTTCGGCGGCGCTGGTGGGTATCAACGGCCTGACGCTGACAGGCAATCTGGCGGCCCGCGTGAATCGGATGGGCAGTGCGGTCGACAAGACGGTCATGGTCGCTGGCACGCCTGTTCGCGTGAAGTTCGACACGGGCGCCGATGTGATGCAGTTCTCGGGCGACGTTTCGCTGGCGATTTCCGGATTCGTGACGGTGACGGGAGCGTTCGCGTTCGAGCGCAAGTCGGAGACCACGGGCACCGTGACCACGACGGAGATCATCGCCGCCGCGGCGAATATCAACATCTTCCTCGGCGCGAACGCCGGAACGGCGGATGCCACGGGTGTGCAAATCACCGGCGCGAAGCTGGGATTGGTGATGCAAAAGGTTACCGACACCAGCTTGTCGACCCAAGCCGCTTCGAAGTACGCGTTGGTCGCGGAAGGAGCGGGGGCGCTGGTCGGAGTGGATGGTTTGACGTTGGGGGGCACCCTGGCAGCGCGTGTCAACAAGATGGGCGCGCCGATCAATCGGACCATCGACGTGCAAGGCACGCCGGTTCAGGTCAAGTTCGACGATGGCCGCGATGTAATGCAGTTCGCGGGAAGCATCTCGCTGGGCGTCTCCGATTTCGTGACGGTCAGCGGCGCTTTCGCGTTCGAGCGGATTGTGGAAACGAACGGCACCGTGACGACGACGGACATCACGGCGGCGGCGGCGAACATCAATATCTTCCTTGGCGCGAATGCCGGCACCGCCGACGCGACGGGTGTTTCGATCACAGGCGCAAAGCTGGGACTTGTGCTGCGGAAGGTGACGGACAGTTCGTTGACGACCCAGGCCGGCTCCAAGTACGCACTCATTGCGGAAGGCACGGCCGCGCTCGTGGGCATCGACGGATTGACGCTCTCTGGCACGCTGGCCGCCCGTGTCAATCGAATGGGTGCGCCAGTCGACAAAACGATCGACGTCATGGGGACGCCTGTCCGAGTGAAGTTCGATGACGGCGCGGACGTCATGCAGTTCTCGGGCAGCGTGACGCTGGAAATCGACGAGTTCGTGCGGGTGAGTGGCGACTTCGCGTTCGAGCGGACCACGAACGTGTCGGGCAATGTCACGACCACGCAGATTCTGGCGGGCGCCGCGAACATCAACGTGTTCCTTGGGGCGAACGCGGGTCAGGCCAACCAGACGGGCGTATTGATCACCGGCGCCTATCTCGGCTTGGTGCTGCAGAAGGTCACGACGGCGGGCGCGTCGTCGCAACCCAGTTCCCAATACGCGTTGGTGGCGGGCGGATCGGCGGCACTCGTGGGCATCAGCGGATTGACGCTGCAAGGCTCGCTGGCCGCCCGCGTCAATCGTATGGGAACCACCGTCGACAAGACGATCAATGTCCGCGGCACGCCCGTGCAGGTGAAGTTCGACTCGGCAGCCGACGTCACGGAGGTGAGCGGATCGGCGAAGCTGGCGATTTCCGACTTCATTTCGATGGAAGGTAGTTTCGCGTTCAGCAAGACAGGCGACACGATCCTTGTCGGCGTCTCTGGAGTTAAAGCGTTCCTCGGCGTCACCAACGGCGGACGTCCGATCGGCTTGCAGGTTTCCGACGGCAATTTGGGATTGGTGCTTCGGGACGGCCGCTACGCGCTGAAGACCTCCGGCAATGTCGCGCTGGTCGGATTGGATGGTTTGACGATCAGTGGCGGGTTCTCGGTGAGCGCCAACAAGCTGGGTGCGCCGGTGAACTACACGATCGCGGGCGTGAATGTCCGCTTCACCACCGGGGCCGACGAACTAACGTTTGGCGGCAACGCGACGTTGTCGATTGCCGGCGTCTTTGAACTTAGCGGGGCCATCTCGGTCACAAAGACGAAGACCGGCGTGCTAATGGTCGACGTGCCGACGATGGCGTTGAAGGTGTCCACTCGCAGTCAGGAGATCTTCAACATCAGCGGCCGGGCGCGGTTCGGTATCGGCGGCGGCCGTGGCTTCCAACTGCTGGACATTGGCATCACGAACATCTCGGCATTTGGCATGTCGATCGTGACATCGGCTGGGCGCTTGCCGACGTTCACCTTCCCAGCCGATGAACCGGTCGCTGCCCAGCTCACCACGATCACGGACGGGATCGACGCGACGCTGTTGAATTCGCGCAAATTCATCGACATCACGTTCTACAGCCCGTCCGACAAGCCGTTGGAAGTGAACTCGATCCTCGACGCCGATCCGGAGTTCACGCTCTCCGGCGCCGGTGTCGGCGACGTCATGGTCGGTTCGCCGAAGCGAC
>CAIXSC010000011.1 GCA_903921945.1 uncultured Planctomycetaceae bacterium | reverse complement strand
GCCACCGACTGACGTGCCGCCGAGTGATGTGCTCCCGACTGACGTGCCACCGAGTGACGTGCTTCCGAGTGACGTGCTTCCGAGTGACGTGCTTCCGAGTGACGTGCTTCCGAGTGACGTGCTTCCGAGCGGCTTGATTCCGGGTGGCTTGGCGGCGGCCGTTTATCGTCCTCCTCCACCTCGGATTTGGACCGCGTTCGTGGCGGTGGCCGTCGCCATTCCATCGGCAATCATGGTTTCGATTTTTGTCGGAGTGGGCTTGCTGCTCGCGTTTCACGGTCCGGAAGTGTTAGTCGACAGCACGAAAGTCACCAAGAATCTGGAGGCGATCACCATGACGCCGGCAGGTTTGGTCGGCATGGTGATCCCTGGGCAAATCGTGTTTCTGGCGGTCGCCCTCTTTGGCGGTTGGCTCAGCCCGCAACCGTGGCGCGAACGATTGCGGCTCGTCCGTGGCCGATTACCTATCTGGACCTGGGTGCCGCTCGCGCTGGCGAGTCCCGCCATCGCGCACCTGACCTCCTTGTCCCTCAGCCAATTGTTTGACGCGCCCAGCGAACATCTGCAGCAGATGGAAGACTTGTTTCGCCGTTTCGATGCTCGCTGGCTGCCGATGCTGTTTTTGTTGGTTGCCGGTTTACCGGGGATCGCCGAGGAACTGCTCTTCCGAGGCTATGTGCAGAGCCGTCTTGCGCGAGCGTGGCCGCCCGTCTTCGCGATCGTGCTAAGCGGCTTGATGTTCGGGGCGGCCCATCTGGATCCGATGCACTCGATCGCGGTCGTTCCGCTGGGAGTTTGGCTGGGGTTGATCGCCTATCGTTGCGATAGCTTGTGGCCAGCCATGTTGGGCCATGTGGTGAACAACGCGCTCGCGCTGGTCATGATGCGGTTCTTTCAGGCGGAAACGCTTGGGAAGGATCAAGACCTGCCGCTCGTGGGGATCGGGTTGCTGTTGTCGTCGTTCATTTCCCTAGTGATCGGAATCGCGATCATCGCCAGGAAGGATCGTGTCGCGTGCTAGAACGTTATTTGCTGGCGTGGCTGTTGGCGATTTGCGGCGTGGCGTTTTGGTGGCCAGAGATCTTTGGAGCGGCGGGCGATCCGTTTGTCGCCAGCAAGCGAGCCATTCCGTGGTTGCTGGCCGCCACCATGTTCGCGGTCGGCACGATGATGCCGCGGGACGAGGTGCGTCAGGTCGTGAAACGTTGGCCGCACGTGTTGTTCGGCACGGCGATTCAGTATTCCGTGATGCCGCTACTCGGCTGGGCGGCGGCGCGATGGAGCGGCCTGGGGCCGGACTACCAAATCGGGATCATCCTCGTCGGCTGCGTTCCCGGCGCGATGGCGTCGAACGTCATTACGCTCAACGCCCGTGGCCATACCAGTTACAGCGTCAGCCTGACGACAGCGTCGACGCTGCTATCGCCGATCGTCGTGCCGTTCACGCTGTCGGCCACGCTCGGCCAGTCGATTCCACTGGATCGCATGCAGGTCGCGATCGATTTGCTCTTGCAGGTCGTGCTGCCCGTCCTGAGCGGCTACGCTGTCGCGCGCTTCACACCTTGGGGCGAGCGGTGGGGAGTGCGTCTGGGACCGATCGTCGCGAACTGTGTCATCCTGTGGATCATCGCCACCGTCGTGGCACTCAATCGGACACGGTTGGCGGCCGGTTCGCTGGAATTGCTTGTGCCGCTGCTGGCGGTGAATCTGCTGGGATATGTCGCCGGCTACTTCGCGGCCGCCGCGATCGGCCAACCCGAATCGATGCGCCGCGCATTGACGATCGAGGTTGGCATGCAGAACGCCGGCCTCGGCACGTCGCTCGCCTTGCAGTACTTCAAGGATCAGCCAGCCGCCACAGTGCCGACGGCGTTGTACACCTTCGGATGTGTCTTTACGGCGACGATTTTGGCGCGGTGGTGGGCAACCGGAAAACGCGGAGCGTCTGTCCCGCTGAATCCGGAATGACCGCCGCCCGCCGCGATTCCGGATCGATCGCCATCGTCTGCACATACAGCGGTTGGCCCACCGAAATGCCAGCGATCCGTTTACCGGATGCCGGTTCGAAAGCGTAAAACTGGCCGCGGCCGCCCGTGATCAATTGCTGGCTGTCGGGCGTGAACCGCACACACCACTGGATGTCGCTCCCGATCTGAATGGTCACCTTCGATTTGCCGGTAGCCGCTTCATAAACTTTGACTTCCCGGCCCTCGCTGACCGCGACCCAGTTTCCGTCGCTGGAAAAGTCGGCGCTTTGGCAGGGCCGCCGATCAAGCTCGATCGTCTTCGTGATTTCCGATGTCTTGAGATTGATTTCGAAGATCTGCTTGCCGTCGGTCGCCATCGCCGTGATGGGTGGGGTTCCGAGCCGGATCGCCAAGATGTCACCGCTGCCCGACAGCTTCACGGATCGTGCTTTCTCCGGCGCGTCCGGTTGCTGCCACGTCACGCTGCGATCATGGCCCGCCGAGATGATGAACCGCGCCTCGGGACCAACGACAAGGCAGCCGACCGTGCGTGGGTGGCCCGCATGGTTTCGTGGTTTCGCGTTCGCCTGGGCGACTTCCCACGAGACAAGCTGGCCGGTTTGTCCGCCCGTAAATAAATACTTGCCGTCGGGTGACCAAGCCAGCGCGACGATCGAACCGAGACTGGCTAGCCGGTCGCGTTGGAACACCGGCTTGCCACTGTCGATGTCAAAAACCGTGAAGCCCGCATCGATGCGGCCGGCGGCGAGCCGGCTGCCATCGGCCGAAAAACTCAGCGATCGCACAGGCCAACTTATCTCAGGAAAACTTGCCACCACAGTGTCCGGATCAATCGGCAGCGGGGCGAACGGATTGAAGGTCGGCGGGCCGTCCGTCGTACCACCGTCCGAACCGCTCGGTTTCGACTCGGGGCTCGTCTTCGGCGTCGACTTGCCACCGCTGGGCGACGGGAACCCCGGAGCACCTGGCATTCCCGGAAAGCCCGGAAATCCGGGGAAATCTGGCCTGCCAGCCGGATTGCCGCCCTGGGATCCCAAGTCGCCGAACGGATCGGGAACGCCCGGCGGCAAATTGAAATTCGGTCGGGGGAACTGCGGCCTGTTGGGCATGCCGGGCCTGTTCGGCATGCTGGGCATATTGGGCATACCGGGCATATTGGGCATGCCGGGCATATTGGGCATGCTGGGCGTGTTAGGCGTGCCGGGCATACCCGGTGTGCCAGCCGTGTCTGATTTCGATGGCTCGCTCGACGGCTGGCCAGGAATGTTCGGCACCGAGGGAGCGGTTGAGGCACCGGGCACGCTCGGCACGCTCGGCACCACGCCGGCGTTCGGATTGCTGGACGGCTCATCGAGTTCGATCTCCGAACCATTGCCATTCGCGCCTTGGCCCTCTTCGAACAGATTGCGGGCGAACGGCATCCCGCTGGGGAAGCCAGGAGGCGTCCCCGGACGCGTCGCCGGCGCGATGACGAAAATCCAAGCAAAGAAGGCCAATGACCCCAGAAGAACCGGATAACCGATGATGAGCGACGCGATGGCCAGTCCTTTGCCGTAGAGCAGGCCCTGACCGCGGTTGATCTGAACCAACGCGAGGTGCCCCAACACGATCGCGATTATCGACGACGGAACCTGTACGAAACACAAACAAAACAGGAACGGCGAGATCACGGCGAAGATGAATCCGATGATCGCCGACACGGACATCCTCGGACCAGGTGGCCCCACCGCTCCCGGCCCGTATGGACTTACCCCGTAAGGATTCGCGCCGTAGGGATTCGCACCGTGGGGATTCGTGTTGTGGGGGCTCGCGCCGTAGGGATTCGCGCCGTAAGGGATCGCGTTGTTCGAAGTTGTCCCTTGCGGATGACTGACAGCGGAAACATTCGCTGGCTGGCCGGCGAACGGCGTGCTGGAGCCGTGGTTGGAGCCGGCTCCCGCTGCTAAGCCCAACGGATCGTCCGCCTTCGCAGTAGCCGCCGCGGCGCCACCAGCCTGACCGCCGGGCGACGTGGGTTTCGTCGCGACCGCCGGCGACGGCTTTCCGGTTGTGCCTGAATAATCCAATCGGAGAACACGGTTTTCCTGTCCGAACGACGAGGCCGATTCGACCACGCGGATCCGTTCCTCCGCGCTCTGTCCGATCGTTTGGCCATTTCGAATCACCGGGCCGCGTTTGATGACGTACTCGATCAGCCCCAACAGCCGTCCGTGCAGTTCCCGGGGCGGTTCGGTGGCGTTGAGCGTCTCGAAATCTTTCAATTCGAAATCGGACAGTCCATGCGTGAAGCCGGTCGAGAGTCCGAACGAAGGCCCCGGCGGTGCCCAACCGCACTGGATATCGACCCACAGTAGATAGGGGTCGACACCTTTGCCGATTTCCGCCGCCATCGTTTGAAAGATCGCGGAGCCAACCATGTGAGCGTGGCTGCCCCAGGTCACGCCCAGGGCGCCTCGTTGGCTGGCCAACAGGGAGTGTACCGACTGGGTTAGCAACCGCGCGCGTCCCACGGCCTTTCCGCTTTCACCGGGCACCGTCACAATCCAGTGAACGCGATGCTTCGTGGCTTCCTCCGCA
Organism: uncultured Planctomycetaceae bacterium; assembly: GCA_903921945.1. GTDB lineage: Bacteria > Planctomycetota > Planctomycetia > Pirellulales > Pirellulaceae > CAIXSC01. The sequence goes on along the minus strand of CAIXSC010000011.1, from coordinate 1,598 downwards.
GCCTTCGGCCAAAACATCGGAGGTCGCTCGGCATTCACCGCGAAATCCGGAATCGCGACCGGCATCCGGCCGATCACCAAACTTCCGTCGCCCACATCGAAGGAATGGGTTGTGTCCGCATCGCCACCTCCGTCGGCTGAGGATGCGTCCGCTCGGATCAGCGTGTTCGGCCAAGCGGCTTGAAAATGCCGCAGAAACGCCGCGGTGTCGAACGGCGTGTCCTGGGAGAACAGCACCATGCACATCCAACTCATAGACGTCGCCCCGAATCCCGCTCGTTGATTCCACCCAATCCGATCTACTGGGCATGATAACGCGACCTCCCTAGGAACGCTCGCCAGGTTCGCGGAATCCCGTTACGATGCCTCGCATCGACCGGCGCCGTTGGACGAGTTGGAGCAGTTGGACGTTTCATCGTGCCGGTCGAGTCGCGTTTTCTCGGATTCTTCATGGTCTCTTGTGGGAGTTCACCTCGATGCGTTGCTCGTCCGTCGCCACTTTTACCACGGCTGTTGCCTTGGGTGCTCGCCGTTCGCTCGCCACCCGGTTGGTTTTCGGCTTCGCCATGCTTTCGGCGCTCACCTTCGTCGCCGCGCGAGTTGCCGCGCAAGAGGCCGCCACGAAGACGGAGGCCAAAGCCGAAACCAAGCTTCATTCCGCCATCAAGCCCGAGCCGCGTGAAGGCAATTGGATGAAGCGGCACGAGAGCTTCAACACACGAGTCAAACAAGGAAACGCCGATCTATTATTCATCGGCGATTCGATCACGCAAGGCTGGGAAGGCGCGGGCAAGGCGGTTTGGGCGGAACGTTACGCGAAACGGAACGCCGTGAATCTGGGCATTGGCGGCGATCGCACGCAGCACGTCCTCTGGCGACTCGACAACGGCAACATCGACGGCATCCAACCCAAGGCTGCCGTGCTGATGATCGGCACCAATAACTCGGGCACCAACACGCCCGAGGAGATCGCCGACGGCATCAAGGCGATCGTTGCGAAGCTGCGAAGCAAGTTGCCTGAAACCAAGATCCTGGTGCTGGCCGTCTTCCCCCGCGGCGCCGATGACAAAGACGCTCGCCGCCAAGTGAACGTGAAGACGAATGCGCTCGTCGCGCCGCTGGCCGACGACAAGCACGTCTTCTTCCTGGACATCGGCCCGAAGTTCCTCGGCACAGATGGCTCGCTTTCGAAGGAAATCATGCCCGATCTGCTGCACCTTAGCCCCGCCGGCTACAAGATCTGGGCCGACTCGATCGAAGCCCACGTCGCGAAACTGATGGGCAGCTAGGGCTGGTGACTGGTCGATGGTGGCTGGTGGCTGGTCGTCCGTGACTGGTCGTTGGTGGCTGATCGTCGGTGGCTGGTGGCTGGCAGTTCATTTGCCAGCAGCCGCCCACGAGTGCGTGGTGGCCCACATCATTGCTTCCCGGAGCATTCCGATCTGGAGTCGGATGCTCCGGCGTCAACGTCCCGCGCGGTCTCCCATTTACGCTAAACAAGCTCGCCCCGCGACCAACGTGCGTCAACGAGCCACACATCCCATGCAGCCGTTGAGCATCCGCAAAAAGCCCTTCCCCCAAACTGACAACTGACAACTG
>CAIXSC010000010.1 GCA_903921945.1 uncultured Planctomycetaceae bacterium | reverse complement strand
CTGCTCAACGTCGCGGTGGAGGTCGAGAACAAGGCGGGGAAACGCGCCGAGGGATTCGGATCCATGCCCCTCGGCAACATCTGGTCTTTCCCGACGGACCTCCTGACATATGACGAGACGATGGAGGGCATTCGCGTTGACGCTCGCGGGCGGATGGCTTTGCGGCTCGCCGGGGTTGGCGCCGATGGTTGGTTCTGGGTCGCTCATTTTCGCAGAGCCGCCACCGGGGGCGGGGCATTGCCGAGTGTCCAGCAGATTCCGTTGAGCAGCAACTTGCGGAACTCGGAGTTTTGGAAATCGTCGATGTGTCCGAACGACGTGTAGAAAACGCGCGAACCGCCGCGACGGGGCGAATTCACCCACGCGATGGGCTCGGCGGGATGCTCGGCGGAAACTCCGGTCAACAATGCGGTGGCGGACGGTTCGAGCGGCACGACGCGGTACAGCGAGCCGTTACCGATCAGCTTGCCGATTTCGATCCCTGCGAGGATCGGGTGCGACGCGGCCCCTGGCGAAGCGGTGACGGCCGTTTTTGGACCGGCCCCATGATGCCCGACATACCGGCCGCCCAGCACGCGGGGATCGAAGTCCAGCCACGCGTCGTGGCCTTCGGGCGGCGGCTTGTTGCCGCGGAGCGAAAACGCATGGCTCGCCGTGCGGATGCCAACGACCGGTTTGCCCGCCGCAAGGTGGGCGCGAATCGCATCCAGCTCGGCTTGAGGCGGCGTTCGTCGCCGCACGCTCACGAGCAGCAAATCGGCGCGGGATAACGCCGGAATGAGTCCGGGGAAATGATTCGGGTTGTCCGCCGCCGAATGGATTACCGTGACGTGAAAACCGGCCGGTTCGAGTTCCGTCTTGGCGAACTCGGGCAGGGTTTCGTTCGTGCGATACTCGTCTTCGCCGATCAGCATCACGATCGAACGCCGGTCATGCTGAAACCGGAACGGCTCGCCACCCGCGAAGTCCACGCTCGTCACAGTCGGACAAACGACTCGCTCGATGTGTTCCACGATCCGCTCGGTGCCAACGTAGTGCGTGACGTACGGCCAGCGTAGCGGGTTGTACATGGTGTCGGTCATGTCCCGCATCAGCACAACATTCTTGCCGTTCTTGGCGAGCTGCCGCAATCCAAATGGCCGGCCGAGAACGCACATGTTGGTATGAACGCCGAGCAACACGACATTGGCGATGCCGCGTTGTTCGAGCAGATTCCAGATCTCGACGCCGGAGTCGCTGATCGCGTCGTCGGCGGTAATGTCGAGCGCATCGATTTGGGCTTTCCATGGCGAGCGCGGGTTGCGGCCCAAGCCGGCCAACCGCTGGTGCCATGCCGTGTGCTCAGCCGGATCGTCGTCCTCGCCGCCATCCGTTTGGTCGACGGGATACACGACTTTTTCCTCGGCTGGAATCTTCCGGCACCACTCGCCGATGTCCGCAGGCAAATTCGCCGCGGTCGGCGCCGCCTTCGCTCGCTCGCGGCCCGGATGCCCCTCGTAGGCCGCCATGCAACTGCTTGGCGCATGGATCACCAGCACGCCTTTGTCACGAGCCGCGTGCAGCACCCGGTTCATTCGCGGCGCCATCTCTTCCACTCGCCGCACCGCGTTCAAGCAGTGATGCGAATCCCACACATCGCAGACGATGACCGCCGTTTTCCGCGGGTCCCATGACTCGGCCGCTTCCCGAACGACCCACGTCCCGTTCGCCTCAATCCGCCACCGCTTGTGAACCACCAACGGCGAACCCTCCGCTGGACGGTTCGCCGCAGCCGAGTTCGCCGCAGCCGGTTTTGCAGTCGCCGAGTTGGCCGGCGGATCGGCCGCCGAGAGGCTGGAAGCCGTTATGGCAGTCGAACCGATGACGACAGCGAGCGTAGCCAACCAAGGGGCCATCAGCGTTGAATTCCGGAGATTCCTCGACATGGTCATACTCGACGAAGGGCGGAAAGGGCCAGGACACGAGCGGGATCGGGGATCAAACCAGAGTCGGAGTCGGAAACCGAACGGAGTGCGACGAGTGCCTTGGGTCATTCGACCCGCGTACTCGTCCAGCCGTCCCCAAAGCCCCGTCGTGCCGGCGCGTACCCCGCAACCCCAGTACGCGCGCCACCACCTAAAACCAACCAACAACCAACAACCAACAATTAACAACTGACAACCAACAACTTACAACTGACAACTTACAACTGACAACTTGCAACCAACAACTTGCAACTGACAACTACTTAGCGCGAACATCGTACGCGCCGAGCCATTCCTGATCGCGGATCAGCAGCTTGCCGCCAGCGACGACGGGGTGAGCCCAGCTGGGCCGGCCATGGGAATTGATCTTGAAGCGGCCGACTTCCCGGTATTCTTCCGGGGTTGCTTCCGCGATCGCCACCTCGTGGTTTTCGCTGAGCAGGTACAGCAAGCCGTCGGCGACGAGCAGCGCGCCTTTGCCGATGCTGCGGGCTTGCCAAGCGATCTTGCCCGTCTTGAAGTTCATGCAGATGAGTGCGCCGCCGCCATTGCTGTACAGGTATTCGCCGACCTTCACGATGCCGCCGTGGTGGCAGGCCATCTTCTTCTCGAAGTACACCTCTTCGACCAGCGGCGTGTCGCCGCCGCCGGTGATGTGCGCGAGTCCCCCGCCGGTGCCGTAGGCGCTGGAGGCGAACACATAGTCGCCCTCGACGATCGGCGCACAGCAGTTCGCGGTGCCGTTCGCCGGAGCTTTGTACTGCCACAGGTATTTGCCGTCTTGCAGCGACACGCCGAACACGCTGCCCGACGAGAACTGGACGATTTGCCGCGAGCCGGCAATGTCCGCCAGGATGGCCGATGCGTAGTGGGCGCCTTCCTTGATTCCCGCGCTTTGCCAAATCGTGTCGCCGGTCATCTTGTGCAGCGCGACCAGCGTGCCTTTCGAACCGCCCGGTGTCACGATGACCATGTCACCGGTGATCAATGGCGATTCAGAGTAGCCCCAGCCCGGCAGTCCGCCGCCGAAGTTGGTTCGCAGGTTCGTGTGCCACACGGTCTTGCCGGTCGCGGCCTCCAAGCACGTAACATCGCCGTTGCCGCCGACCACGTACACGCGGTCGCCATCGACGGTCGGCGTGCCGCGCGGGCCGTCACCCATGCCGTTGCGATAGCCGCCGTAGAGTCCCCGCAGTTCGCTCGCCGTCAACTGCCCGTCGCCATACGCCTTGCTGCGCAGGTACAGGTTTTCCACTTCCGTTTTGCTCAACACGCCATCGCGGCCGGGCTCGGATTTCCGGAAGAACTCGGTCATTTCCGCGAGCGTTACGATGTCATCGCCGCGATTCGTGGCGGGATCGCGTTGGTCCGCGCGGCCGAAGAGCCGCTCGATCGCTTGTCCACGAGCCTCTTCCTTCGTCACTTTGCCGTCGGCGTCCTTGTCGGCGGCGGTGACGAGCTCGCCCGCGCGTTTCGCGGCCAGCGCGTCGGCGTCGACCGTTTTGTCCTCGGCGTCGGAGCGGTCGAATTGATCGCGAAGTTCCCGGCTCGCTTCGGCGTGGCTCAAGACGCTGTCGTTGTTTTGGTCCAGGGCGGCGAACAACGCGGCCGCTCGGCGTTTGGCCGTTTCGGCCCCCTCGCCCGGAGCCGGTTTGTCGAACTTGTTCAAGTCCCAGCCGAGCCGCCGCAGCGCCTCCAGTTCATCGACGACACCGTTGCCGTCTTTATCCATCTGCTTGAATTCGCCGCTCACTTTATCGTCGAGCTGTTTGGCGAGCGGCCCCGGCTGGACGGCCCACAACATCTTGCCGGTGGCGGCATCCAACGCCAAAGCGTGCTCAACGCCGTCCAGGTCGCCCTGCGTGAAGATCCGGCCATCCTTTACGGCGAGCGACGAGTAGCCGGCACCGACCGTATCCACCTGCCACAGTTGCGTCGGACCGTCTTTCGGCCACGACTTCAGCAGCATGGTTTCCTGGCTGATGCCGTCGCGGTTCGGACCGCGCCACTGCGGCCAATCGCCGAGTTTCGACGGCACTTGAGCGAGTGCTGGCCCGGCGAACTGCGCCGCCCCGGCCAACACGACTCCGAGAATCCAGTTTCGAGACGTTCTGCCCCAGTGGCGTTTCATGTTCGAGCTCGCTTCCGATACCTTGGGCCCACGGCCAACACCAGCTCCACGCATCCATCACGGCGAATGAGTTCGGATGGAATGGGGACGCATTGTGGGCGGCGGCCGCGCGAGTTGCAAGCGGCGACGTGAACCGCATCCGGCCGCATCCGGCGGCACCCTGCCGCATCCTGCCGCGGGCGCGCATCCGGCCGCAGCCATCGTGCGTTAACTCTGGGCCCGAGATTGGTTCGCAACCGGGTCGCTCCGTCCGTTGAGCAGACTCGGTTGAATCGGGTGCTCAGCCGAGTCTGCCATTTTCATGAGCGGCGGGACCTAACAATCGTCGCAAGAGTGGCAAGGCGAGATAACGCTGGCGTCGCGCATACGAAGCCTCGACGTCGCGTTCCCCTAATCTGACCAAGCCGCCGGAAGGCCGCTCGACTTCCAAGTCGCCCGATCTCGCATCTGCCAGCACCGCTTCGAGCGCCGATAGCTCGCCGAACTCGTCGAAGCTCAAGTTGATGAAATGAAGTTCGCCTTCCTTCCGCGCCTCCAAGGCGTCACGGTACCGCTGGCCCGCGTCTCCCAGGGCCTCGGGAATACGTTCGTCCATCAAGACGACCAACCGTCCCGGCGGCCGCGGGTCTTCGCTCAATCGTCGATACGTCGCCGCGGTCGAGTTGGCACTGACGGTCACCACTACGACCACGCCCGTCTCCACAAAACGATCCGCCAAGTCGGCCCCAGCCGTCGCCGACTTCCATCGCACCAGAAGATCGTAAGTCGGCCGCCGGCCAGCAACCGAGACAGGTTCCTCGCAAGCCAACACCAGGTCGGACGGCAATGCCGCCATGGGCTCGAAGGAAGACCACCAAGAGTTGACCAACAGGGGACTCGAACCGATCCGTGACAGTGTCGCTCGCAAGAGCCCTGTTAACTGCCCGCTATCCGCCGGCAAACGACTCGGCTCCGACCGATACGCTTCGCGCTTCGTTCCTACGCGTTGCTCGACCCGCTCATCGACCAACTGCGTGAATTCCTCGGTCGCCTCGGCACACGGCCCGGTGGAGAGATCTCGAGTCGCTTGCGTTGACGTCGGGCCGTCCGTGGGTGTGTTCGCCGTCCCGCCGAACGCGACGTGGTCACTTGACGCCGGAGATGGAACGCGCGCAAGTGGCGCCTCCGAGCCGAATTGTCGCAAGGTTCCGTTCCAGTCCGCGGCGAGCGCGCGACACTGTTCGCGCCACCGCTGATGCGCCCATGAAATGACGTCTCGGGGACGCGCCTCAATCAAGCCGGCGACACGCGCTGCCCACCAGGGCTCGCCCAGCGGAAACAACGGGTCGCGGCTCCGTGCTTCTTCGACATCCGGCGGGCTGGTGTCCGTAGCCAAGGCTGGTTTCAACCGGGCTTCCAACAGCTCGCGGGCCGCCGCGAGCGAAATGAAGTAGAGATCGATGGTGTCGCCCGCCAGCCGGTCCCAGGCCGCTTCCGGCGCCAATCCGCGTGTTCGCAACGCGAGCAGGTCGGAGCGCACTCCCGCCGTGATCACCAGAAGATTCCGGCCGTGGTCGAGCAGTGCGTGGTTGAAGCGGAAAAGCTCCACGAAGCGATCGTCGCTCAGGTTCTCCACTTGGTCAAAACAGAGCACGACCAACATGCCAGCCTGCCGAGCGATTTCCAGCAATATCAAACTGACGGTTTCGAGGAACTGGTCGTTCGGCCCCCACGGATCCGGCGCGGCGATCGTGGCCGGTTCGGTCTCCAGCCATTGCCAAGCCTCGGCGTCCAACTCGTCGCCCATGAGGTATTGCTTGGCGATGGTCGCGACGCGTTCGTAGTGCGTTCGCCAGTCGGCGGTCGTGGTCGTCTCTTTGAGCTTGTGGACGGCAAGGAAGTAGGAAAAGAGGACCGCCGCGATCCGCGCGACATCCGGTCGATTCTGATCCGGCAAATACGGTTCGACGGTCTCCGCGACCCGCTGCAAGAACAACTTCCGCGCTTGCTCCTTTCCGATACTGTTTGGCGGACGCCCCTGGGGACTTGGCACCGCCTGCCGCACCTGATGGTAGAGCAGTTTGTAGAGCACGGCTGTCGCGGGTTTGCCGGGAGGGGCCGCGGCGAGCCGCGCTACAAGCCAACGAACCACGGTGGAGGGCACGAGCCGCGGCGAGGCCAAAAGATTGTGATTCAGCAAAAACAGGCCGCGTTCATCCCGCTCGATCTCGGCGGCGAACCGCGTTAACAAATGGCTCTTGCCAACCCCGGGATCGCCCCACAACAACACGCCGAGTCCCCCGCGCGGCTTGAGCCGCGCCTCGTCAGCGGCCGCCATCAACTGCTCGTAAGCGACTCGCTGAATCGACGCGACATTGACCTCGGCATCCACCGGCGAACTGACACGATTGGACGCGAACGGCAATTGCTCGCGTAGCCTTCTCAGCCAGTCTTCGCGCAACATGGCGGCCTTCCCACAGTGTTTGTCACGAGCCTTCGCCGGATCATGGCAGATCGCGGCTCCGCAACCGCGACAGGAAGATCCTAAGCACGCCGCCTTCGCGGATTCCAGCCTCTTGGTCTTCGGGCGACACGCCGCCCCGGTGTTGCATGCCGCTCAAAGTGTACTCGCCCGACTGCCGCAGGCTCGACAACCGCGAGTCAAACGCCGCCCGCTCCCACGCCGGCAACGCGGTTCGCAGCTGACGCAAACTCACTTGATTGTGCCCGCCCGATTCGCCATCCAATCGGTCAAACGCCATCGCCAGCTGGGCCGCGAAGGTGGCGAGGTCCGCCGGCGATTCGCCGTTCGTCGGTGTGGACGTCAGGCGCCAACGCACGGCGGTCGGTTCGAGGTCGTCCAGCAGGAAGAACTTCCATTCCCTGCCGTCGCGGATAGCGGCGACGGCCCCGAGCGACCCGCCCGCAGCCAACTGTTCCTCCAAGAACGCCTGGACCGCGGGCCGGACAGACGCTGACGCCTTTTTCAACAACTCTTTGCGAGCAATGAGCCGTTTCTTGTCGGTGCGCGCCGTGCGCACAAGCAGTTCGATGGACACTGCCCGCCGCGCCATCCCGTCCGCTTCGGCTCGAACCGCAATCGGGCTGTCAAGATGCTTGTCCAGCAGGGGCGCGGCATGCGCCAGAAAACGAGCCGAGCTGGCCAGTTTCTTCAGTCGCGAAGCCAACTTGAGCGGCGATAATCCGGCGAGTTCGGCGAGCTGCCGGAGCGTCGGAAACGGGGCCGCCATGGGTCGACCGAGCACGCTGAGGATTTGCAGTTCTAGCCGTTCGTCAGCGGAAAATGCGACCCGAGCGGCGATCGCGACGGATGATTCCGCCATCGCGGTGGCACGGCTTCGCAGGGCTTGGTCGAAGGCTGCCTGGAGCGGCTTGGCAACCGCCTTCTTGAGGTCGGCGGCCAGCCACGGTGGACCGCCCGGCACATGTCGGCAAGCGAATTGAAACAGCTTCGGACTGGCGGCCATTTCCGCCAAGTCTTCCACCAGGACAACGGGCGCATCAGGATGCTTGGGATGGGCGACGAAACAGCGTTGCCGAAAGGACGCGTGCTTGACAGCGCGAGCTCGCTGCGCGTCCGAATAGGTAGTGATTGGCCCAGCCGCCTCGGCCAGTAACTGATCGAGCGGCACCGGGTAGGAGGACTCGCCTGCGGCTCGGCAGGCTTCAAGCCGCTCGACACATCGCTGAGCGAGTTCCACGATCGGATTGGGTGAGGCCATCGCTATCTCTCGAGGTAACCGCCGGCGAAATCGGGCGCTGCGTTCGGCTGGGAAGGGCCGAATGGCGTTCATGGGAACTGCCGCGCGGCGTGCGGCAGTCTACCGCAGGCCACGCAACCTGTCCGTCTCCCTTGAACGCTGGTCATCCAGCGTTTCGCGCAGTTTACCGAGCGGTTAACGAGCGGTTAGCGAGCGCCGCGGCGACGGAGCACGGCGAACACGGTCGCGAATAGGATCGCCAAGTCGAACCAGAATCCGCGGCGGCGGATGTATTCGAGATCCAACCGCACACGCTCGTCGAAGTCGATGTCCGAACGGCCACGGATCTGCCACAGTCCCGTGATTCCCGGTGGGACGGCGAGCCGCCCGCGATGCCACGGTTGGTAGGTGTCGGCGCTAAACGACGTCGGGCGCGGTCCCACCCAACTCATGTCACCCCACAGAACATTCAAAATCTGCGGCAACTCGTCCAGGCTAGTCGCCCGCAAGACACGGCCGATTCGAGTCACTCGTGGGTCGTTCGCAATCTTGAAGTCCGGCCAACTCAGCTCGTTCAGATGCCGATACTCGTCCTTGAGTTCCTCGGCGTTCGCCACCATCGTTCGGATCTTGAACATCGCGAACCGCCGACCGCCCCGGCCCGTTCGCTGCTGGCGGAACAATGGGGCCCCCGGCGATTCGAGCCACACCAGCGCGGCGCACACGGCAATCACGGGCAACGCCACAGGCAACGCGACCAAGCTCAAACCAATGTCGAGCAGCCGTTTGGTCCGTTCGTACCCGAGTCGGGAAGCGTGTGCGTCCCCTTGCCATTCAAGGGATGAACCAGCCCCATCCGGACTACCGACCCCCGCCACAGGAAAGTGGGGGCCGGTCGATCCCGGATCGTAGGGGGCGGTACCCGCGTCGGCAGCGGAGTAAAAGACCCGTTCGCGCGCGTTCGAGCCAGCATTAGAAGGACTCATGGTGTCGGTGGCTACCTCAGAGGGGAGTCTCCCGCCAACAACCACGAGGGCTGCGGGCGGACGCCACCGGGGCGGTGGCGGGCAGGGGAAGACGCTACTCAGGGGGGAGAGGTCCTGCCGACATTTCGGGCGATGGCCTTTGCAGAAAAAGGCCGTCGCAGTTCCTCGCGACCACAATTGCGTCGGCCCAGGCGAGGAAAGCTGGGGGGAACACGCCTCGTCCTGAGGCGCTGGTTCGGGTCAACGCAAATTCTCTAACCGCTAAAATATTCCCAAATTTCCATTAGTCCAGTCTCGCCATCGGAATTTTTCAAATTATTATTTCAAACGTGGTGTTTGCGGCATATTCCGCGCATCAAGCATCGATCCCCTCGATACTTGGAGCGCTAAAGCTCTCTCTAATAAGCACTTGCGATCTAACTCCCGCCATCCATCCCCTCGTGATGGCGGAAGCGGAGCTGGTGCCAGGGGTAGCTTCATCCGCTCCAAACCCACATGCATACCTTTCCCCAAGGTTCCTCCCAGTTGGTCGACTCCCCCCATGGCTCAACACGCTTTGGCCGACCCTTCGGCCTCTCGGATCGTCCTGCCGCAACTGGACTTTCATTTGATTTGGCGTCGGAAGCTGACCTTCCTGGTCTGCGCCTCGTTCACGACCGCGTTAGGCGTTGCCTACCTGGCTGTGGAAAAGCCGACCTACGAAGTTTCGCGCCGCGTGCTGGTCGAGCCTGAACGGCCGGCACAAGACGACGGTTCGCCGACGATGACGACGCGTCAGTTCGCGCCGACCCAGGCCGAACTGCTCCGCAGTCCCAAGGTGATTCGCCGCGCGTTGGAGACCGCGCCGCTGGAAGTCCCCGACGCCTGGCGCGAGGACGTGATCGGCTTCATCTCCGAATCGTTGACGGTCACGCAGGTGGTCGACACGGCGGTTCTGAAGATCCGCTTCCGCGCGAACGATCCTGTCAAGGCAGGCCACTTCGTCGATGCGCTGGTGGACAGCTACCGCGACATCTTGCGGGAGCAGCAGAGCGAAACCGTGGAACGACTCAAGACGATGCTCACCGACGAGGAGCAGCGGCGGCGGGACGAGCTGGAAGCGCTGCAGGCACGCCATCTCGCGTTGCTGCGTGAAAGTCCCTACCCCGCGAAGTTGGAAGAAAATGCCAGCGTCAAAGCGGACAACCTGGTACAGCTCAGCCGGCAGCTTGCGGAAACCCGCCAGCGTCGCGCCGCGCTCGCCGCGCGACTCAAGCAAGTCCGTGAAATGACGGCCGTTCAAGTCGCTCGTGGCCCGGCGCCGCCTGCGCGATCCGTCTCGCCGGACGCGCCGCCCGTCACTGCCAAGCCGCGATCGAAGCCGTTTCCGGAAACCTTCACGGAAGCGAACTACCGACCGCAGGTCGCGGAGGAGCGGCCCGTTACACCGGCTGCTCGTCCCGTCCGTAGCCGCCGCGTTGTGTCTTCCACGACGGTGGGTGAGGCAACGCCCGCAATCGCCGGCAGCATGGCCGTGGCGGGCGGAACGAACGTGAATGACTCGACGGAGGAATCCCGGGAGCTATCCGAGTTCGCACGGGCGGCGAAGGAGATGGCGTTAGCCGAGTCGCCTCTGGGAATCGGTTTAAGTTCCGAGCAGAACGCGTTGTTCCAACTGCTGCGGGATGGCGATGGCGGTTCGGACGGCGTGCTCTTGGAACTTCAGCGGCAGTTGACGCAGGCGCAACTGCGTCGGCAACAGTTGGCGGTGCAATTCGGTCCCAAGCATGACTCGTTCCGGCAAGTGGAAGCCGAGATCGTGCGGTTGGAGCAGATGTTGCGGAACCAGTTGTCGTCGCTCATGGATTCGCTGGAACAGCGATTGGTGGCCGAAGACGCGGCTTTGGACGAGATGCGGCAACGGTACGACAGCGAGACTCGGGAGATGAAGGCGTTGGACAACTTTGTCGCCCAGGATTCCGTGTTGCGCGCGGAGATCAAGCGCACGGAGGACGCCTATGGATTGGTGTTCGCTCAATTGAAGCAAGTGTCGCTTGTGGATGAAGCGTTGACCAAGGGACGCAGTGATGTGTCCGTGGTGGACTTGGAGCCGAGCAACGAGAAACCGCCGAAGGTATGGCCGCTGACAGGTCCCTTGCTGATGTTGAGTTTCGCGGTCGGGATTTTTGGCGCTCTGCTCTGGATTTACAGCGGTGCGGTACTGCAAGCCGGTTCTGTCGGACGTTCCGCCTCGGTGGCGGTCTGACCAGCGAGTGACCAAGGCTCGAGGATTCGCCGTGAGTTCCGCTTCCCCCGATGCGGCCGTGCAACAGATCCGCCATTCGTCCGTGCTGCTGCTCGGACGCGTGGTTTCGTTGGCGGTCAACTTACTGTTGCAGTTGGCATTGGCGTGGTACTTGGAGAAGGCGCACTTCGGCGCCTTCGCCGTAGCCTGGGCCGCTGTGGACGCGGGCGCTTTTTGTGTTGCCTTCGGCTTGAACAAGGCGCTCGCCAGGTATGCTCCGGTCTACTTCGACGCTCCCGCGAGCGAACGGAGTCGCCTGGAAAACGGCCGCGCGTTCCGACGAGTTCAAGCGCGTCAGGCGGTCGCGCAAGCAGTGACCGTGGTCATGGTTTTGGGCACGCTGTTTGTCGTCGCCGTTATCGCCGCCGCGCCGTGGTTCGAGTCGCGAGGATGGCTCGATCCACTGACCAGGCGGTTGCTGGTGACGATGGCGTTTCTCGCGCCGCTGGACGCGCTCAGTTACGTGTTCCAAGACCTGTTTGTCGCGTTCGGTGAAATCCGCGCGGTGTTCTTCCGTCGCTACGTCATGGGACCGCTGCTGCGAGTGGCAGCGGTCGGCGCAGTCATCGTTTGGGGCGGCGGCGTCGAATGGCTTGCGATCGCGTACGTCGCCGGCGGCGCGATCGGACTCGTGCCGTACGTCTGGCAATTCCGAACGCTATGGCGCGAGCGCATGGGCGGTGGCGACATCGAGGCCCCGCGGTCCGCGGCGGTTAGCGGCGCCGACGAGCCGCGTTTGGCCGAACTGCTGCGATTCGGCGGCGCTGTGTTCGCTTCCCAGCTGGGCGCGTTGTTCCGCTGGTCGGCGATTGTCGTGCTGCTGCAAATCTTGCGGGATAACGAACAGGTTGGAGATTATCGCGCGGTCTTGCCGTTCGCGCGGCTCAACCAATTGGTGATGGAAAACTTCACCGTCGCGTTCGTGCCAGCGGCGACTCGACTGCTTGCTCGAGGCACGGCGGAAGGGATGGGCCGGCTGGTGGACCTGTCGAGCGTCTGGGTGGCCGTGTTGACGTTGCCGTGCTTCCTCGCGACCTGCGCTCTGTCGCCGCTGGCAACCGCTTGGCTGCTGGGGCCGAAGTACGCGGCGGCTTGGCCGGTGATGAGCATTTTAGCGGCGGGGTTTCTGGTCGAGTCATTGTTCGGATTCGCACCGCTCGTGATGCGCGCCTACGCGCGATTCAAGCCGGCGTTTGTGGCTGATGGCGCGGCGCTCGTGGCCACCGCGGTGCTCGTTCCGGTTTTGATCCCGCGCTATGGCGCGGTGGGCGCGGCATGGTCGGTGGCGGCGGGAATCGCCGTTTCCTCCACCATCCTCATGTTCGCCGTCCGGCGGCTGAATCGCGACGCGTGTCGCTGGTCGACGCCCTTGCGGCTATTGGCAGTGCTGGGAGCCGCCGCCGCCGCCGTGGGATGGCTGGCGATCGCCGGCATCGCCCCGCCCCTCGTGCAACTGCTGGCCGCGATGGTGGCGTGCGCCGCCGCGGTTTGGCTCTTCCGCAAGCAGTTGACCATGGACGACGTCTTTCCAGAACTGCAACGGATACCATGGCTGGGCGCGCGACTCCGGCCCTCGCCCCGAGCGGTCACAGGCCCGGTCGCCTACATGATGTCGCGGTTTCCCAAAATCACCGAAACGTTCGTGCTCTTCGAGATGCAGGCGATCGAACATGAAGGCGTGGAGATCGAGGTCTATCCGTTGTTGCGGGCTCGGAACACGGCCACGCATCCCGAAGGAGCGGGCATCTGGGGGAAGTTCGTCGAATTGTTGCGAGCGCCGGCGCACGAGGCGGCGATGCATCCCGAAGCAAAGCCGTTCGTGGCCCGCGCGCATTACTCGCCGCTGTTGAGCCTTTCGATTCTGACCGCGAATCTGGCGACACTGGTCACGCATCCGCTGCGTTACCTGCAGGCGATCGGGGTGCTAGTCGTCGATAATCTCGGCTCCTGGAACTATCTGCTGGGCGGGTTGGCGTTGTTTCCGAAGACCGTAGCAGCCGCGCGCGACATGCAACGACGCGGCGTGGCCCACGTCCATGCGCACTTCGGTAACCATCCAGCGGCGATGGCGTGGGTGGTGCATCGGCTGACCGGCATCCCCTACAGCTTCACCGCCCACGGCGCCGACATCCAGGTTGATCAACACATGCTGCGGAGGAAGGTTCACGACGCGGCATTCGTCGTCACGATCTCCGATTACAACGCCCGATTCCTGATCGAACAGTGTGGCGAGTCGGCGCGGGCGCGGATTCGCGTGATTCGCTGCGGCGTCGACACCACTGTGTTTCGGCCAGCCCAACATCGCGACGAATCCCGGTGGGAAACTCCGGCCACCACGCCAATCTCCGACGCCACTTCGACCAAGGCGACGCCAATCGACCACGCGGCGCCGATCAACGCGGCGCCGATCGATCGGCGGCCGCTGCGGATGGTTTGCGTCGGCACGTTTTACGAGGTGAAGGGGCATCGGTACCTGATCGAGGCGTGTCAATTGCTGCGGGAACGTGGCGTCGCATTCACTTGCTCGTTGGTGGGCGATGGACCGCTGGGCGAACACCTGCGGGCGTTAGCCTGTGAGTTGGGGGTCGCGGATTCGGTGCGTTTCCTGGGTCGACGAACGCGGGATGAAATCGCCGAACTGCTCCGTGAGTCGGATGTCTTGGTCGCGCCGAGCATTCCGACGGAATCGGGCCGGCGCGAGGGCATTCCGGTCGTCTTGATGGAAGCGATGGCCAGCGGGTTGGCGGTCGTCGGCAGCGACATCTCGGGGATTCCGGAACTGGTCGAGGATCGCGTGAATGGGCGGCTCTGTCCGCCCCGCGATCCCGAGGCGCTGGCCGCCGCGCTGGCTGAACTTCGCGACGATCCACAACGGCTTGAAAACTGGGGCCGCGCTGCGCGGCGCAAAGTGCTTCGCGAATACCACTTGCCGACCAATGCCCGACGCCTGATTGCGCTCTTCGTCCATTCGAGAGCGTCGAATGAGTCACAGGGGTCGCAGCCATGCTAAACGCCTCAACGCGACTGGAAGCGCTGCTCACAGACGCCATGACCGCGAATTCGCCCACCGTGCTCGCTTCCTTCCACGCGAACAATACGATGTCCTGGATTGCGGAGTTCGTGTTTGCGGCCAGCGTTGCGTTTGTCCTCGCGACGCTCGTTTTGTTTCCCATCATCACTTGGTTACGCGCCCTAACCCGAACGGGCGAACCGTTCGTTGGAAGCGACACGGAACTTCCGCGTATCTCGGTGGTCGTGGCCTGCTACAACGAGTCCCGCTACATCGGACCTCGCATCGAAAATCTGCTCGCGTGCGACTATCCGCGCGCGAATCTGGAAATCGTGGTCGCTTCCGACGGTTCGACAGACGCGACCGAAGCGATCGCTGGCCGCTATGTCGATCGCGGCGTGCGGGTGGTGCGAACGGAGCGTGGCGGCAAGGGACAGGCGCTGAATGCGGGAGTGGCGGCGGCGACTGGCGAGCTGTTGGTCTTCACGGACGCGAACACCGAGTTCCGCGGGGATGCTTTGCGAGCGATCGTTCGGCCGTTCGCCGATCCGTCGGTCGGCGGCGTCGCGGGCAACCAACGCTACATTCGCGGTGGCGATGCGAGCTTATCGGCCGACGGCGAGTGCCTTCATTGGAACTGGGACACGCGGCAGAAGGCTTGGCAATCGCGCGGCGGAAGCGTCACCGCCGCGACCGGCGCGTTGTACGCGATCCGGCGTTCCTGTTTCGATCCCGTGCCGCCTCACGTGATGGATGATTTCCATATCTCGACCGGCGTGATCGCCCGCGGATTGCGGCTGGTGTTCGCAGCGGACGCGGTGGCGGTCGAACCAGTCGCGACGCGGGACGGGGTCGAGTTTCAGCGCAAGGTGCGGGTCGCGGTCCAGGGATTGCGGGCCGTGTGGACGCGTCGCGAGCTGCTCAATCCGTTTCGTCATGGCTGGTACGCGTTGCAGTTGTTCGCGCACAAAATCGCGCGGCGGCTGTTGCCGGCGCCGTTGATCGCGATGGCCGTCTCCGCGGCCGCGCTTGCGGGCGAATCGCGATTCCATGCGGCGGTGCTTGCGGCGGGATGTGTCGTGATGGGATTGGCGGCGGTCGCTACGGTAACGCGAGCCATCCCGCGTTGGCGCTGGCCGCGCGCGAAGCTGTTCGCGATTCCCCACTTCTTTTGCATGGCCCAAGTCGCGCTGCTGCTAGCGTGGTGGCGGGTCCTGCGTGGCGACGGGTTGCGTGTGTGGGAACCCGAGCGTCATAGCGCGGGAACCGGTCGCGATTCGGGAACGATGGAGGCGTGCGCACGATGATCGAGTCATTGGCGAATCAGTGGCCACTGATGGCCGCGGGTCTCGTTGTCGTCTTTGGCGGGGCGGTGATGTTGTTGCGGCGGCCCGATTCGGGGCTGTGGATGTTCGCGTTCCTGCTGTACTCGAACGCGGGGCCGGTTGCGATCCATTTCCATGGCGTGCCCGGGCCGCTGGCTCACACCATGATCGGGTTGCCGATGCTCGCCGCCGGCTACCATCTTTTCGGCCGTCGCGAGCGGCTTTGTCTCGGACCGGCGCCGTTCGCGCTGTTCGGGTTCTTTGGCGCTCAGTTCCTGAGTGTGTTGTTTTCGGCGTTTCGCGATGTCGCGCTTCGCGAATTGACGACCAACATCGCGGAAGGTCTGGCGCTATATCTGCTCGTGGTCAACGCGGTGCGTTCGGTCGAATCGCTGCGGCAAGTGACCTGGGCGATGTTGGCGGCCGGCGCGATGCTCGGCGGACTAGGGCTGTTTCAGGCCGCGACGCACACGCAGCACTTGAGTTACGGAGGTTTCGCGCAGGTGCCGGATCGCGATGTGGCGGAAGAGGATGAGGAGTGGGTCGCGGTGCCGAAGCCGCGAGCGGCTGGCCCCATCGGCGAGAAAAACTACTACGCCCAGTTCATGCTGATGCTCACTCCGCTGGCGTTTCTTCAAAGCCGCACCGAGCGGAATTGGTTGTACAAAGCGTTGGCGATGGCCGCGCTGCTGCTGATTCTGGGCGGCATCGGGTTGAGCGGTTCGCGCGGCGCGGCGGTCGGGTTGGCGGCGCTGCTCGTGGTGATGGCCGTCTTCCGGTATGTCACTTGGGCGCAGCTCGCTGTCCTCGGATTAGCAGGTGCGATGGTGGTGGTCGCCAGTCCCACATATCGGGAACGGATGTCGACATTCACAACGCTCGTGGATATCGCGGCCGGCGGTTCTTCCATCCAAAACGCGGATAAAGCGGTTCAAGGTCGACTGACGGAAATGGCGGCCGCGTTGTTGATCTTTCGCGACTCGCCGGTCGTCGGCATCGGGCCCGGCAACTTTCCGCTCGAGTTCGTCGATCGGGCCGACTCGCTAGGTTTCCAAGTGCATAGCTCCGAGCGCTACGCGCACTGCATGTATCTGGAGATCGCCGCCGAAACCGGCATGCTTGGTCTGGCGAGCTTTCTGGCGCTGTTCGGCCAGACCCTGTGGTCGTTGCAACGGGCTCGAAGCTACGCGGTCGATCCGGCGCTCCGGAACACAGCGACGGCGCTGTTCCTAGCGCTCGTTGTGTTGGCGACCACCGGAGTATTCCTCAGTTTCGCCTACGCGCGTTTCTACTGGTTGTTGTTATCGCTTTCGGCCGCCGTGGCGGCGCTGAGCGATGCCGCGCGGGTGCGCGCCGCCGCACTGGCCTCGGGCCTGGGGCCGCACAACATTTCACTCGATACGCCGCCTCTTGATTCACCGCTCAGTCCTCGTGTGGGAACCGCGACATGTCCACCCTGCGAGTGCTGACCTACCATCGGATCGGCCAACTGGACGAGTCGCCAAATATGAGTCCGGCGACCCTGAGCGCGTCGGCCGAGGCGTTCGTGGCGCAGATGCGGATGGTTGCGCAGCGGTTTCAACCGGTGTCGCTGGAACAAGTCTTGACGTCGATCGATGGCGGGCCGGTCCTGCCCGCCCGCGCGGTCTTGGTGACGTTTGACGACGCCACCGTCTGCTTCGCGCGTCACGCTTGGCCCGTGCTCCGCGAACTGCATGTCCCGGCCACCCTCTTCGTGCCGACGGCGTTTCCCGGAAGCGACCGCGAGTTTTGGTGGGACAGGCTGCATCGGCTGATCCAGGCGGCCGGCCAGTCATGGCCATCCGGCACATCGTCGGAAATGTGGCGAACGCCGTGGGGGGCGATGGCCGTGGGATCGGCTGCGGCGCGGCGCCAGGCGTGGAGGCGGCTCGCTGCGGGCTTCGTCCATGGTCCCTTCGAACAAGCACTGCGGTGGTTGCGCGAATCCGCCGCGCGCTGCTCGTTGGAACCGCGCCGGTCGCCCGTGTTGAGCTGGCCGGAACTGCGGCGGCTACGCGACGAAGGTGTCGCGATCGCTCCCCACACTCGCACCCATCCACCACTCACCGCCATCAACGCAGCCGCCCTCACGGACGAACTGAACGGTGCCCGGGACGATCTCGCGCGCGAACTGGGGGACTGCTGGCCGGCGATCGCCTATCCGGGCGGATTTTGCAACGAGCAGGTCGTCGTGGCGACGCAGGCCGCGGGGATGCGCCTCGGCTTCACGACGCGACGCGGCACAAACCACTGGCCCGCAGCCGAACCCTTGCGGCTGCGGCGAATCAATGTGGGCCGTCGGAGCGGCCCGGGACGCTTGGCAATCCAGCTATCGCTGCCTGGCCCGTTGTTCAACGGGCTGTGTTCTGTCTTGGCTGCCCCGTAGCGGATCCGCGCTGCTATGGCCGCTCGCTGGCCGGGATGTGGATCACGGTCAACGCGCAGCAGTCCCAAACCTTGCTTTCGCGGCTGGCGTTCCAAGTCACGTAAAGCTTGTCGCCCGCTGGATCGATCGCGGTGCTGTAGGTGCCTTTCAGCGTGCAGCCGATCTCGTCGCGATAGAACGGATGCAGAAACGCGATGACCTTGCGTTGGTTCGTCTTAAGGTCGAACTGCACGACGGCCGCGTTGTCTTGTTCACTGCCGCCGTGAGCTCCGGGAACGTAGTAGAGATAGCGGCCCGTGGCGTCCGCGTCGATCGACGCGACGTAGGCTTGGCCGCCGACGGCGATCGGTCCCAGATCGGTGATCTTTTCCGTGCGGGTATCGAAGGCCCACAGCTTCGCATCGCGTTGGCCTTGGCCGGAGGAAACGGTGTACACGACCCCTTGTGGAGTTTCCTGGGTAGCGGCTCGCAGCCCGATCTCCCCGGCGATCGGCGTCGGCACTGCGGGCGTCGCCGCCGGATCGAACCGCATCAGCGGCGGTCCATCGTTATCACCCGCGTTGTAGTAAACGCGACCGGTCGAGGCGGCGAAAATCAGGTAGCGGTACGGTCCGTTCGGTCCCGAATACAGAGTCTTGCCGTTGCGGACATCGTAGGCGACAAACTGCACGCCCTTCGCCGGCGCGTCGTCGCCGTGAGCGGAACCGCCATAAAAAATCAACCGCCGCGGATCGAGCACGCTTGTCGGCAGGCAGTGCTTCTCCACAGGCGCCTGCACGACCACTTCGGCCTTCGCGGTCGCCGGATGGCAACGCAAGATCCAATCGCCAACATAATGAAAGGCGTTGGTGGTCGTCTTGCTGGACCCGCGATGTGTCGAAAAGTACAGCCAGCCGTCCTCGCCCAGATCGAGCCGGCTGTGGATCTTGGCTGGTGAATAGTGGCCATCGGGCCGCTTGAGGATTTCACGCAAACTGGCCAATTGGCGGAAGGCCTTCGTCTGCGGGTCGTACTCGAAGACGTATCCGTCGCCGGCGGGCGAGCGATGGTCGCCGATCGAGGCGTAGTACTTGCCATTCACGGCCAAACTGTCACCCCAATTCGACCAAGGATTGCCGGGGTGATCTTGACCGGGGTAATACAGGAAGTCGATGGTCGGTGGAGTCGCAGCGACGGTCACGCCCTCTTTCAATGTCGCTGGCCGCTCGAGGAACCGGGGGCTGGTATCGGTTCGCGATGCGGCTCCCCCAGGCAGTCGCGGAGGAAACTCCAGCGTTACTGCCGCCGGCTTTCGCCCCTTCACCGCCGGCGGCTTTTGTGCCGCGCACTCCGAATTCCCGACGAGCCACCCCAACGCGCCGACCCCGATGAGGGCGGAGATCGCGATCGACCGAAGCGTCTCCATAGCCAGCCGCTTTCGGCGCGGAGCCGCTAGGCGAACCGCTGCGGTCCAAGCCGGCTGAAGCGGCAACGGCCGTTCAGATGTCGAGCATGCGACGCAGGCTGCTTGCGATGCGACGTCCCGACGCATTAAACCACGCATGGCGCCAAATCTCTATGAAAGTGAGGTGGATAGAATTGTCGAACCGAGCGAACGGTTTCCAAGCCGCTAATCGATGCCAGCGAACGGCGATAGAGTAGCTCGTTTCGAGTGTCTTGACCACATGTTGGCCTCGGAACAACACTATAACTGCTACTATCTGGGCGCCGATGTACCGGGGTTGGATATCGTCGATGCGGCCTTGAAGTTAAAAATTGATATTGTGGTTTTGAGTGTGTTGAAGTCGCCGTCCGATGCTCAGACTATGGCAGATCTCAACCAGATCATGTCAGCGTTGCAGGATGAGAAACTGACTATCTGGCTGGCTGGGCGTGGGGTTGGTTACTGGCTGAGTCAAAATCCCGAGTTGCCTGCCAATTGTCATTTGGTTGCAGATCTCGATGATTTCCACCGTCGTTGTATTCAGTGGCAACATGCCAATTAGGGTGTTTGAGGAATCTCCCGCCTGCGCCGTCTCGTACTTTCGTCCTTGAACCAGAGGTTCAAGTGGAAACCAATCCCGTCAATCAGGCTTCCTGACAGATACAGGCATGCACACCATGACGGGTAAATAGTTTCCGGGGTAAAAGCAGGTTCAGGAAACACCCAGTACTGCTCGAACGCCGCAGGAGATAGGGGCGCTATTCTATACAGGTTTAGGCGTTTTCTAAAACGCTTTCTATTTTGTGGCGCAAATTGACCAGCCGATCCGTGATATCCAGTGAGCCGCTATGATCGTTGGCTTTGGTCTGAGTCAGGTCATGGGCCAGATTCAAT
>CAIXSC010000009.1 GCA_903921945.1 uncultured Planctomycetaceae bacterium | reverse complement strand
TGATTTCCGTCGGCGGTA
Organism: uncultured Planctomycetaceae bacterium; assembly: GCA_903921945.1. Lineage (GTDB taxonomy): Bacteria > Planctomycetota > Planctomycetia > Pirellulales > Pirellulaceae > CAIXSC01. The sequence continues at coordinate 2,540 of CAIXSC010000009.1, read as the reverse complement.
AATCGCTGTAGCGAGCATGGGCTAGGTGGCGATGAACGAGCGCTGGACGAGCGATGAATGAACGCTGGCAATTTTGGCTAGACGTGGGCGGCACTTTCACGGACTGTGTGGCCCGAGGGCCGGACGGGCGTTTGCGCCGCCACAAGGTGCTCAGTTCGGGAGTCATGAAAGGGCGGTTCGAAGCGGTGACTTCGGCCGCGCGCTTCGCGGATTCGCTGCGGTGTGCCGACCCGCCCGGCTTTTGGCGCGGGTTTCGCCTGCGTTGTCTGGACGCCCGCGGTCAGACGGTCGATGAGTCGGTCGTTGAGTCCTTCGACCACGAACGCGGCGAATTTCAAATGGAACGGCCGTTCGCCACCATGCCGACGGTTGGGGCGAGCTACGAACTGTTCGCCGTCGAAGCGCCCGTGCTGGCGATTCGCTGGCTGCTGGCACTGCCGCTCGATCAGCCGTTGCCGCCCGTGGATGTGCGTTTGGGAACGACTCGAGGCACGAACGCGCTGTTGACCCGTCGCGGCGCGCCGACGGCGTTCGTGACGACGGCCGGATTCGGCGACATTTTGAGGATCGGCTATCAGAACCGGCCGCGGCTCTTTGATTTGGCGATTCGGAAGCCGGAACCGTTGTTCGACGCGGTGTTGGAAATCGACGAACGGTTGGCGGTCGACGGGACCGTGATCCGGCCGCTCGATACGGCGCGCGTCGCGGCGCAGTTCGCGGAGTTGCGCGGCGCTCGTCCCGAAATTCGTGCCGTAGCGGTTTGTTTGATGAACGGCTATTGCCGTCCGGAGCATGAGCTTGCTGTTGGGCGGATCGCCCGCGAGGCGGGCTTTGCGCAGACCAGCCTGTCCCATGAGATCGCGCCGCTCATCAAGCTGGTGTCGCGCGGAGATACCACGGTGGTCGATGCGTATCTGAATCCGGTGCTCGCCGATTACGTGGCGACCCTACGCCAGTCGCTTGGTCCGGCCGCCGATCTCCGGTTGCTTACCTCGGCGGGAGGACTCGTGGAAGCCGCGGCCTTTCGCGGCCGCGACAGCCTCCTTTCCGGCCCGGCGGGCGGCGTTGTCGGCTTCTCGCGCGCGGCACTGGCGGCCGGCTTTCCCCGTTCCCTGGGCTTCGACATGGGGGGCACGAGCACCGACGTTTCGCGTTTCGACGGCCGATACGAACGCGAGTTTGAAACGGAAAAGGCCGGGGTTCGCGTCGTCGCGCCGATGATGGCGATCGAGACGGTGGCGGCTGGCGGTGGCTCGCTGTGCCGATTCGACGGCATTCGACTGACGGTGGGGCCGGACAGCGCTGGCGCCGATCCGGGCCCCGCGTGCTACGGCCGGGGCGGACCCCTCGCCGTCACGGACGCCAACCTGTGGCTGGGCCGGATCCTGCCTGATCGCTTTCCGTTTCCGCTCCACCGAGATGCCGTCGCGCGGCGTTTGGACGAAGTCGCCGACGCGATGGAAGCCGCCGGTTTGCCGCGTTCCACTCGCGATGAACTGGCGGCCGGCTTCCTGCGGATCGCCAACGCGCAGATGGCGAAAGCGATTCGCGGTGTTTCGCTGGCGAAAGGCTGCGATCCGGCCGATTACGTCCTGGTCGCGTTCGGCGGCGCGGCGGCGCAACATGCGTGCGCGGTCGCCGACGAACTTGGGATTCGCCGGATCCTCAGCCATCCCGACGCGAGCTTGCTCAGCGCCTACGGCATCGGTTTGGCCGACGCGGAACGTCATGCCGCCCGCGGCGTCTACCGCGAGTACTCGCGTGAAGCGGTCGAATCGCTGGCGAACGACTTCGCCGAGTTGGAATTGGAAACGCGATCGGCCTTGATCGCGGAGGGCGTGCCCGCCGCCGCGATCGCCTTTCGACGACAACTGGATCTCCGCTATCGAGGCGTCGACCTGCCGCTGTCGATCGACTGTCCGACGGATGGCGACTACGCGGGCAGTTACGCGGCGGAGCATCGTCGACGCTTTGGCTACGTCCACACCGATAGGCCGCTGGAAATCGTCGCTGCCCGCGTCGCGGCCTTCGCGCCCGCCGCCGTGGCGCTTCCCCCATCGCGGCCCGTTACCGCCGAAGAGACTGGCGGGGCCGATCCGCGGCCCGCGGATTCAAGGCAGTCGATCGGCTCGGTGCCGCGAAGCGCCCCGACGTCGCCGAGCGCCGGCTTTCGCGTGCTCGAACGTGCCTCGCTGTCTCCCGGTGCGCGGGTGGCGGGGCCGGCCATCGTTGTCGAACCCTACTCGACCACGGTCATCGATGACGGCTGGACCGCCGCGATGCTGTCGGCAGGCGAACTGCTCATCGAGCGTTCGACGCTGGCAATCGATTCGACTGCGGCAGGAGTGGCGAACTCCGGACACGCGGATCCGGGGCATGCCGATCCGGGACTTGCCGATTTGCAGCAGCCGTCGCCGATTTATCTGGAGGTGTTCAACGGGCGGTTCATGGGGATCGCCGAGCAAATGGGGATAACGCTGCGGAACACGGCGATCAGTGTGAACGTGAAAGAGCGGCTCGATTTTAGCTGTGCCGTGTTC
>CAIXSC010000008.1 GCA_903921945.1 uncultured Planctomycetaceae bacterium | reverse complement strand
TTCGCCAATGAAAGTGGTACGTGAGCTGGGTTCAGACCGTCGTGAGACAGGTCGGTCCCTATCTGCCGTGGGCGTACAAAACTTGAGGAGATTCTTCTTTAGTACGAGAGGATTTGGAAGGACGTAGCTCTGGTTTTCCAGTTGTCGCGCTAGCGGCACGGCTGGGTAGCTAACTACGGAAAGGATAAACGCTGAAAGCATCTAAGCGTGAAGCCCGCTCCGAGATTAGGTTTTGTTGGTTTATCCGAAAGTCCCCTGGAAGACGACCAGGTTGATAGGCTGGATGTGTAAGAGCGGTAACGCTCTCAGCTAACCAGTACTAACGGACGAATGTTTGGCCACTCAAATTCATGGCTCTCCTGGCTATGCCAGGGCTGGTTGGCCGGCTTCCCAAAAGCCGGAAGATCGCCATCACCTCTACAAACGGATCGACCTAGTGCGGTTTCATCGCCGCCTAGGTTGCTTCCCGGTGACTATATCGGAAAGGTCACACCTGTTCCCATCTCGAACACAGTAGTTAAGCTTTCCGAGCCGATGATAGTGCTTGAAGGTGCGAAAGTAGGTATCGCCGGGATTTTTTGTAAAACTAAAAGCCAGAGGGGCAACCCTCTGGCTTTTTTTTTTCGCATCGCCTCTGATCCCAGTTCCTGTCCGACTCGATTCACGATCCCCGGTCCCAACCGCTCTATGTCCATCACCGCTCCGCCTTGTAACCTCTCCGTTCAACTCGGTCGGCTCAAGCTCGCTAACCCCATTCTCGTCGCCTCCGGCACCTTCGGGTACGCGCGGGAAATGGAGTCGCTCGTCCAGCTCCGTAAACTCGGCGGCATTCTTCCCAAAACGGTCACGAGATTTCCTCGGGCCGGAAATGCCCCGTGGCGGACCGTCGAGACGGCGGCTGGCCTGCTCAATTCCATCGGTCTCGATAATGATGGCGTCGACGAGTTCATCCGCGGGCACATGCCCTACCTGGCAACGCTCGAAACGCCGGTCATTGTCAGCGTCGCTGGAAAGACAGCCGACGAATTTGTGGAACTGGCCAGGTTGCTCGATCCTGTGCCAGGGGTGGCGGGTTTGGAATTGAACGTGTCTTGCCCGAATGTTTCCGGCGGGATTGATTTCGGTGCCGACCCGGCGGCGTGCGAACGCGTCGTGGCGAGCGTGCGTCAGGTGACGCAACTTCCAGTGCTTGCGAAGCTTACTCCAAACGTTACCCGGATCGCGGATGTCGCGCGCGGGGCGGAGGCTGGCGGAGCGGATGCGATTTGTTTAATCAATACCGTACTGGGGATGGCTGTGGATTGGCGGCGCCGTCGGCCCTTGCTCGGAAATGTGGTGGGCGGGTTGAGCGGGCCGGCGATCAAGCCGATCGCGTTGCGATGCGTTCATCAAGTGGCGGCCGCCGTGAAAACACCGTTGGTCGGAATCGGTGGGATTTCGAATTTGGACGATGTGATGGAATTCTTGGTCACCGGGGCGTCCGCGATCCAGGTCGGGACGGCGAATTATTTTGATCCGTCTCTCAGTGAACGGCTTGTCGACGCGCTTCCCGGCGCGCTCGCGGAAGCCGGCGTGGCTTCGGTCGTGGATTTGGTCGGCACTTTGCGACGTAATGGCTAGTTGAGGAGCATGGCGCATGCGGGTTTTATCGGGAATTCAACCGACGGGTAGGTTCCACTGGGGCAACTACTTCGGCGCGATTCGTCAGTATCTCGATCTGCAGTACGACAACGAGGCGTATTATTTCATTGCGAATCTGCACGCCCTGACGACAGTTCGCGATCCCGCGCAGTTGCGGCAGTTGACGTTGGATGCGGCGCTCGACCTGCTAGCACTCGGCTTGGAACCGGATCGCGCGGTGCTGTTCGCCCAATCGGACGTGCCTGAGGTTTCCGAACTGTACTGGCTGTTGATGACCGGCACTTCGATGGGGTTATTGGAGCGTTGCCACGCTTACAAGGATAAAAAAGCCAGGGGGCTGAACGCGGATGCCGGACTTTTCACGTATCCGGTGTTGATGGCGGCGGATATTTTGGCCTACGACGCCGAAGTGGTTCCGGTGGGCGAGGATCAGGTGCAGCACATCGAGGTGTGCCGGGATTTAGCGGCCAGCTTCAACCATGCGTTCGGTGAAGTGTTCGTGTTGCCGGCGCCCAAGGTAATTAAGGAGGCGGCTCGCGTCCCTGGCACGGACGGGGAGAAGATGTCCAAGAGCTATGGCAATACGGTGGAAATTTTCGAGCCGCCGGCGGCCATGCGAAAGAAGGTCATGCGAATCGTGACCGACGCGCGGCCGATGGACCAGCCGAAAGAACCCGAGGGCGACCACCTGTTCCAGTTGTACTCGCTGTTCGCAACCGATCTGGAATGCAACGCGATGGCGGACCTGTATCGGCGCGGCGGATTTGGATACGGGCACGTGAAAGGAGCGCTCGCCGATGTGGCGGATCGCTATTTCGCGCCAGCGAGGGAGAAACGTGCCGAGTTAGCGGCGCATCCGGAACGTGTTCGAGAAATCCTTGGCGACGGCGCTGCTCGGGCGCGTGCGAAAGCCGGCGCGGTGCTTCGCCGAGCTCAATCCGCCTGTGGACTCCGGT
>CAIXSC010000007.1 GCA_903921945.1 uncultured Planctomycetaceae bacterium | reverse complement strand
CCGAGGGCACCTGCGGGTCCGTGTAGAACTCGTAGAAAGCCTTGGTCGTCACCTCGCAATCGCTCATCCAAAACTCGCCATCCGCAGGCACGGTGGTCGCGGAAGGATCTCCAGCCGCCCGCAATTTCTCCATGGCGGTGCTCAATTCCTTCAGCATCGCTTCGTCATTCGGCGTCGTTGTGCCAGCAGGAATCCGGACAAAGGTGTGGCCAATCGAATTGACGAACCAATCACGGTTCGTTGGCAGGCCCTCCGTGGAGGGCCGGTGATCGGGAAGCGAGTTCCACTGGCGGAGCGCCCATCCAGACGCGCTATGCAGCAATCCGGACGGACTGTCAGCGTGCCATGCGGACAACCGCGCGATCCATTCTTTCCTCAGCGACTCGGGCGGCTGGGGATCTTTCATGCCGCCAATGCCCAGGCAGATCGCCGACCGCAATTCAACGTTCGCCGACAGCTCGAGTGATGGCGCCGGCACGGCGATCAACGCATTGAACTCGCCCAATTCGGCGATCAGCGACGTGCGGGCCGTCGGGTCGCGATCCAGTTTCGCCAGTTGCTCCACGAGCGTCGCGTCCCCCAAGCAGAACGCCAGGATCGCGAGCCGCGCCTTGGAGTGCGCTTGCAGGCCTTGATCAAGCGTGCCGGCCGCCCGCGTCAGGATCGCGAGCGAACGTTCCCGCTGCGGCTCCATCGCCCGCACAAAGTTAGCGCCTTCCCGCCCAGCCGCCGTCAGCGATACGAATACCAATTCGTCGAGCGCCGGCGCTCCGAAGCGTGCTTGACCGAACAACAATGGCAGCCGGTTCGCCGATCGCTTGGGATCCATGAGCCGCGCTTCGATCTCCGCACGCACAAGCTGCGCGGGGAGGTGGTCCAGTTTCGCGAGTTCCGCGTTCACCGCCTCGCCCTGGGACGCTTCGAGCGACGCCAGGGCTTGGAAAAGGCTGCTCCGGTTGCTCTCCGCCTCCCTTTCGGCCATATACCGTTGCGTCCCCCAGCCACCGACGGCGAGCACTACAAAGAACAAGCTTATAAGAGTTACCCGAGTCATGTGGATGCGGCCAGCGCGTTTCATCATGCGCCGCTCGTCGCCGTTCCAACTCTTGAAGCGAGTCAGCAGGGCGATTTGCAGCGACTCGACCAAACTGGGCAATTGCCGATGTTCGAGCCGCTCCATCCACGCGGCGCAGCGTTCCTCCAGCTTTAAAGTGGCCCGCCCGCTGGCGGATTCGAGCTTCTTGCGGCGAATCCAAACCCGCAGCGATGGCACCAGGTAGTCATGCGTGAGCTGGAACGCCGGATTCGGGCCCTGGTCGTCCACCGGCGTGATCAGGCGGAGCTGCTTCCCTAGCAACTCCATCAACGCGTGAAACTCGGCCGAGTGGCGATCTAGCCCGGCGGCCGCCGCTAAGTCATCGGCTGAGCTTCTTCGCCCTTTCAAAGTGCCGCCCACGGGAGGCAGAAGGGCCGCTAGCAGCCCGATGGCGGCGTTCGCCAGTTGCCGCCGCTCCGCCGGCGCCCGCTCCCCCAACGACCGCTCCAAAAACAGCACGCCCAGCCCTCGAAGACCACCCAACTCGCGCAGCCCATCGGTCGTCCACGGCGCGTCCTTCATCATTTCGGCAAACAACGACAACCGCACGCCATCCACTTTGCCGTTCTCGACCAGCTCGTGGATCGCCGCTTCCAAGAACTCGTCCCGCGCGGCGTCAATCAAGGCGAAATCTTTCGGCAGTCGGCCGTACGCGGCTCCCAACGTCGCAAGCACCTTCCGCGCGTGCGTTTGATCGAACAGTTGCAATTCGGCGATGTTCTTGCCGTCCACCGCCCGCACCTCCAACACCCGGAGGAACTCGGTGACCGGCGTCCAGAAATCGTCCCGCACCAACAGCACGACTCGCAACCGCTGGCCGTCGCACTGGCGCAACGCGTCCGACAACGCCCCCTGGAAGTCCACTCGATTCCCATGCAACCACTGTTCGAATTGATCCAAGACCACGACGACACGGCGCGAATCGTCGTCATCGGGCGAGTTGTCTGAGGGTGAGCTGGCTGCGGGTGAGTTATCGGTGGGCGAGTTATCAGTGGGTGAGTTATCGGTGGGCGAGTTATCAGTGGGCGAGTTATCAGTGGG
>CAIXSC010000006.1 GCA_903921945.1 uncultured Planctomycetaceae bacterium | reverse complement strand
TCGGCAGGCGAACTGCTCATCGAGCGTTCGACGCTGGCAATCGATTCGACTGCGGCAGGAGTGGCGAACTCCGGACACGCGGAACCGGGGCACGCGGAACCAAGGCACGCGGAACCAGGGCACGCGGATCCGGGGCATGCCGATCCGGGACTTGCCGATTTGCAGCAGCCGTCGCCGATTTATCTGGAGGTATTCAACGGGCGGTTCATGGGGATCGCCGAGCAAATGGGGATAACGCTGCGGAACACGGCGATCAGTGTGAACGTGAAAGAGCGGCTCGATTTTAGCTGTGCCGTGTTCGACAGCGATGGCGACCTGATTGTCAACGCGCCGCACATGCCGGTGCATTTGGGCGCGATGTCGGAGACGGTGAAGCGGTTGATAGTCGACGTGCCGGAGATTCATGCGGGCGATGTTTTGGCGGTGAACGACCCGTATGCGGGCGGCTCGCATTTGCCCGACGTCACGGTGGTGACGCCCGTGCATGATCCGGCGACCGGCCGGCGCGTATTTTTCACGGCCAGCCGGGCGCACCATGCGGAGATTGGCGGAGTGACCCCAGGTTCGATGCCGCCATTTTCGCGGCGGTTGGCCGAGGAGGGCGTGTTGCTGCGCGGCTTCAAGCTGGTCGAAGCGGGCGAGTCGCGGTTCGAGCGGTTGCGGAGCTTGTTGGAGGCGCCGCCCTATCCGTCACGCGCGGTCGCGGACAATCTCGCCGATGTGGCGGCACAAGTCGCCGCGAACCGGCAAGGGGCGCGCGACCTCGAGCGGCTGGTGGAACGCTACGGCTTGGCGGTGGTCGAGGCGTACATGGGGCATATCAAGGCGGCCGCCGAGCGGAAGGTGCGAACCGCCTTGGGGCGGTTCCCCAGGGGCCGCCGCGCCTTCACAGATCGACTGGATGACGGCTCGCCGATCTCGGTCGCGATCGATTTGCAGGGCGACTCGGCGACTTTCGATTTCACGGGAACCGGGCCGGTGCTGGCCGGCAATCTTAACGCGAACCGAGCGATCGTCACCGCCGCTGTGTTGTATGTGCTGCGGTGTTTGCTCGACGAGGATGTGCCCTTGAACCAAGGGGTGTTGAAGCCGGTACGGATCATTTTGCCGGAGTGCCTACTCAATCCGTCGCCGGGCGCGACGCCGGCGGAGAGTCCGGCTGTTGTGGGTGGAAACGTGGAGACATCGCAGCGAGTGGTCGACGTGCTGCTGGGAGCGCTGGAACTGGCCGCCGCGAGCCAAGGCACGATGAACAATCTGCTCTTTGGCGACGGCACGTTTGGCTATTACGAAACGATATGCGGCGGGTCGGGCGCGACGGCGACCGCGGCCGGTGCGGACGCGGTCCATACGCACATGACGAACACGCGTCTGACCGATCCCGAGGTGATGGAGCGGCGGTTTCCGGTGCGCGTCCAGGAATTTTCGATCCGGGCCGGCTCGGGCGGGAGCGGCCAGTTTCGGGGCGGCGATGGCATCCGGCGGCGGATCGAGTTCCTCCGGCCGCTGACGCTATCGCTGCTCACCGAGCGTCGCGGGCCCTACGCGCCGTTCGGCCTGCGGGGCGGCGCCGCCGGCGAACTTGGCCGCAATCGACTCTTTCACTCCGATGGCACGGTCGAGCTGCTGCCGGCGAAGGTACAGCGTCCCGTGGCGGCCGGCGACATGGTGGAAATCGAAACGCCCGGCGGCGGCGGCTGGGGCGAGATTCGCGATTAGTAAAAAACGATCATCGTTTCATGATTGAATTCCGTGATCGTGGGTTTTCGAGTCCATCCCCCAGTAGCCTCCGTCGAATGCGGTTAGTGCAAACCGACGCAGCGACGCCGAGAATGATTCGCGCATCTTCGCGGGCCCCGACGGGCGAAACGAATGGCAACGAATCGGTCGTATTCTGCGTAATTACGGCATTCGGATAATTTCGATGCACGGTTTATCGCGTTTATAACGCGGTTTTCATGCATTTGTTTCGCCCCTTCAGGGCGACGGACGTGCGG
>CAIXSC010000005.1 GCA_903921945.1 uncultured Planctomycetaceae bacterium | reverse complement strand
GGAACTGCCGCATCAAGTCGCGGCATGGTTGGGCGTCGTAAGCTTCACGAGGGCTGTTTGATCGTTTTCCGGCGTTTTCCGGCGATTTCCGGCGTTGTCACTTGGCCGCGGCTACGTGGTCTTCGCTGGACCAGCGACCGCGGGACCGCCACAGCCCGCGTCAGCGTGGCCGACTGTGCCGCTGCCTCCCGCGCCGCACGCTTTCGTCGCCCGCAGTTCGGCGGCCGCCGCTTGCACGGCGCGGACGATTTTGTCGTAGCCCGTGCAACGGCATAGATTATTCGCAAGTTGGAAGCGGATCTCATGCTCGCTGGGATTCGGATTGCGGTCCAGTAACGCTTTGGCCGTCACCAGAAAACCCGGGGTGCAAATGCCGCACTGCAGCGCCGCCCCTTCCAGGAAGCAGCTTTGCAGCGGGTGCAAATGCCCGTGGTCCGCCAGTCCCTCGACTGTCTCCAACTTGGCTCCCTCGGCCTCCACCGCCAGCACAATGCAACTGTTCACCGGCACGCCGTTCATTAAGACCGTACACGCGCCGCAGTTCCCGTTATTGCAGCCTTCCTTCGCGCCGGTCAGCCGCATCGTCTCGCGAAGCACTTCCAGCAAACTCTGGCGGGGCTCGCAGAGGAACTCGACCGCTTCGCCATTCACGGTCGTTGTGACATGCAGTTTCTTGGACACCAGTAACTCTCGCTTAGACGGAGGAAAAAGAAGAACGAGGAATTTCCCGGAGGTCGGAACTCAGGCTTCAGCATTCCTAAACAACGACACCAGCCCGACAACTCGATTGAACCACGAACTACGACGCACGATCCACGCACGACGATCCACGCACCACGAACCACGAACGACGAACGACGAACGACGCATGGCTATTCGCCCGCCAAGGCTCGCGCAACGGCTGTGGCGAGTGTGCGTTTGACGAGCACGCCGACCAAGTGGCGGCGGAATTCGACAGTGCCCCGCATGTCGCTGATCGGCGAGGCGGACTCGCGAGCCAATTCGCCGGCCCGCTCGAATGTCGCTTCGACCGCTGGTTGCCCCACAAGCCAGCGGTTGGCGGCTGTGGCCAGCCGAACGGTTGGAGCCACCGCGGACAACGCCACCCGAGCGTCGATGATCGTGTCCCCGGCCGCGTTCAGTTGCACCCAAGACGAGGCGCCAGCGACCGCGATGTCCATCTCATTTCGCGGGATGAATCGTTCGTAGGCCGAGGAGGCTTTCGGAGCCGGCGCGGGGAAAACCAATTTCGCCAGCAGTTCTCCTTTGGCCAGCACATTCCGCCCCGGCGCTGTGCAGAAATCGGCGGCCGCCACTTCCCGAGTGCCATCCAGGCCGACAATGACACACCGCGCGTCCAGGGCGAGCAGCGGGGCGAGCGAGTCGCCGGCGGGCGATGAATTGCAAAGATTCCCGCCCACGCTGGCACGGCTCGAAATCTGCCACCCGCCGATGATTCGAGCGGCGTCGGCCAGCGCCGGATAGGCGGCCGAGACGGCGGGATCCTCGTAAATGCGGTAGCAAGGCGTCGACGCTCCCAGGTGCAGGCCGGTTCCCGCCGAGTAGGCCAGCTCGGTCAACTCAGGAATGCGTTTGACGTCGACCACCAGATCGGCTTCACGGACATTTTCGCGTAGCTGGACGATCAAATCAGTGCCGCCCGCCAACACACGAGCCGTTCCGGGAGCGCGGGCCAGCAACGAAGCCGCCTCAGCCAACGACGTCGGCGCCGCGTAATCGAAATTCCTCACGGGTAGTCCTCTCGTCAACAATCCGCCTTGCGTATCCACCGCCTAAGACAAGCAGACAGATTACCGGAACCGGCGGTCTTCGGACAAGCGCCCCACGGACAAGCGCCCCATGGACAAGCGCCCCATGGACAAGCGCCCCATGGACAAGCGCCCCACGGACAAGCGCCCCGCGTCGCCGCTGGATCCATTGATTCCCCGCGGGCCACGAGCGAATCGCATACGCGTGGAAGGTGGTCGCGTTGACCCGCTGCGTGCCCCTCGCTTGCTCGGCGGAAGCGGAGGCTTCTATCATGTCAGCGAACATCCGGGACGATCCAGGCG
>CAIXSC010000004.1 GCA_903921945.1 uncultured Planctomycetaceae bacterium | reverse complement strand
CGTCACCGCTGACCTGGCGTTGAATCGCTTGCTTGTCGCCGCCGCTAAGACGAAGCGTGCCGAGTGTGACACGAGCCTGGTGGCCGTTGAACAACCGGGGCGTAAGCCCTGGGATGCGCGGCGAGCCACATCGAGGAAAGACAAGATCGCCGTTTTTCACCGAGTTCTCCCAGCCGCGGAAATCGGGGAGTTCCCTCGACTTGTCAATGCCCGTGAGGCGTCGGGACCGACTGCGAACGTCTCGCTTGGCGTGATCGACTCAGGCGAATACTTGGAACGTGCCTCGCGACGCGGCACACGCCGCTTGCCCCGCGACTGGACAGTCAGCAGCGATTCCGTGGCAGCCCACTTAGCGCGGCGGGTGCATGCGCGAACCCTGGTGCTCGCCAAATCATGCCCGCTGCCACAGACCGCGGCGACGGCCGCAGCGGCGGCGAGCATGGGCCTTGTCGATCGCCACTTTCCTAAGGCTGCCGCCGGCCTCGTCTCGATCCAGTGGCTCGACCTACGCACCCCGAATCCAGACGCGCTTCAGTTCCACGTGTCGGATTGAACGCGTGTGTCAGCCGTCGATGCGTTCCGGTCCGGGCTAAGTGCCGCAAAAGGTCCGGTAGCCACAGGCCGTCGACGGTGGCGGCTCGCGGTAAGCGGCCCATGCCGGGGAGTCGTCGTAGGGATGTTGCAAGGCGGCCAGTAGACGGTCGAGCGGTTCGAGCTCGCCTTCGTCGACGGCAGCGGCCAGGGCTTCTTCGACGCGATGATTGCGGGGAATGATCGATGGGTTGCTGGAATACATCCGTTCGTTCGCTTGTCGCAACCGCTCCGGGTCGCCTTGATCGCCACGGGTACGCCGCTCGAGCCAGCGCGCATGCCAACTGGCGAACTCGGGTTCGCCCAACGTCATCGCATCGGAATCCGCCGAGCCCATTCGAACTGGTTCCGACCGAACCGGCTCCGATCGAACTGGCTCCGATCGAACTGGCTCCACTGGAACAGGCTCCGATGTGACCGTGGCGCGGGACAATTCGGTGAGCTGTCGGAACGAATTCGTGTAATCCAATTGTAGGCGGGTCATGCGGTCGAGGAATTGTTTGGCGAGTTCGAGATCGCCGGGTTCGGCGCCGAGCCACCCGAGTTTGGCTCGGAGTTGGTTTGTCCACTTTTCCTGGAACAGGGCAGGGAAGCCTTGGATGACTTCCATCGCGAGTTCGACGGCTCGTTGCGTATCGGCATCGAGCAACGGAAGCAGGGTTTCGGCAAGCCGAGCCAAGTTCCACTGAGCGATGCCCGGTTGGTTTCCGAAGGCATAACGGCCGCGAGTGTCGATCGAACTGAACACGGTAGCCGGATCGTAGGTATCGATGAAGGCGCAAGGACCGTAGTCGATCGTCTCGCCGGACACGGCCATGTTGTCAGTGTTCATCACGCCATGGACAAAACCGATTCCCAACCAGCGGGCGATCAGTTCCGCTTGGCGGTCGGCGACTTCGCGAAGGAACGCTAGATATCGCGACGGTTCGTCCAGCGCGCATGCTGGCGGAGCCAAATGGGGGTAGTGCCGAGCGATCGTGTAGTCGGCAAGTTGCTTGAGTCCTGCCAGATCGCGACGCGCCGAAAAAAGCTCGAAGGTGCCGACGCGAATGTGGCTCCCTGCGACCCTTGTCAAAACGGCCCCTGGCAAAGCTCGTTCGCGATAGACCGGTTCGCCTGTCGCGACAACCGCCAGGCTCCGTGTCGTGGGCACGCCAAGCGCCGCCATCGCTTCGCTAATGATGTACTCGCGGAGCATTGGGCCGAGCGCCGCGCGGCCGTCGCCACCGCGGGAAAAGCGGGTCCGTCCCGAACCTTTGAACTGAATGTCGAAGCGCTGGCCGGCCGGCGTGATTTGTTCGCCGAGCAACAAAGCCCGGCCATCGCCCAACATCGTGAAATGCCCGAATTGGCAGCCCGCATAGGCTTGGGCAAGCGGGTCCGCGGTGGGCGGCACAAGATTGCCAGCAAGCGTCTCGGCGACCGACTCGTCGCGCGGATCAGGGCAACGCACGCCAAGTTCTTCCGCCAGCGTCGCGTTGAAAACCACCATCTGGGGAGAACGCACGGACACTGGCGGTTGCCGCGAGTGAAAACTCTCGGGCAAACGACCGTAGCTGTTGTCGAAATTCCAACCGAGCGATTCCGCCACTTGACCGTCCCTTTGACTTTCGCCGCCCAACCCCGCGTTGTCCTTGATCGCTGATTCAACTCTATAGTATCCGGCAACGGTAGCGGCGAAGTCGATCTGGCGTTCGCCACTCAGGGCGTTGACCACCGGACTCGGTGGGAGCAGCCACGAAGGACACGAAGGTCAGGAAGATGGAAGTCGACGAGCTCGCGCATCGCATGATCGGTCGCGCGATCGCGGTTCACGGGTACCTCGGGCCGAAACTAAAGGCTGGCATCGAACGCTTCTTTCCCTGATACCTGCGTGCTCTTCGTCTGCTTCGCGGGCGAATAACTCGGTTTTGAACTGGACCGTCAGGAACGCCCGCCCGGTGACCTTGGTCGAAAGCTTGACGGACGGTCCAGCTGGACATTCTCTCCCTGGAGGAAAGATGCGCGACGCCGCGTTTTGGCGCGAATCGGTCCTGCGAATGGCGAAGACGCGAGGCCCGAAGAAATCGCTCTGTCCCTCGGAGATCGCTCGAAAAGCGGTCCCCGAGGATTGGCGAGCGTACATGGAAGCGGTACGCGCTGCCGCACGGGAACTGGCGGACGCCGGGGCGATCGAGTTCCTTCAAAGCGGCCAGCCAGTCGACCCGCAGACCGCTCGCGGCGCAATCCGTTTGCGGATCCGCGAAGCAGGAAATCTTGCCGACTGAATCATCCGCCGCATCTGGTTGATTGCCGCGGTGCGTCACTCGCCGCAACCGGTCGCTTGCCGCAACCGGTCGCTTGCCGCAACCGGTCGCTTGCCGCAATCGGTCAATCGCCGTCACGGGGCAAAAGTGGTCACGGGTCAACAGCCGCAGCCGCTCATGTCCCGAAGTGGGATAGCTGTCGCGGCAACGACATCTCGCTAGCCGGCGATAACCGGTTGATTACCGACGGGGCTCGCGGCTTGGGAAGGGCCAGCGCTGCGGCCGGCTGCGACGCTACGTCGCCACAGATCGCGGATCGCCGCCGTCAGCGATGGCTCCTCGGTTTGATGGTACGCGGAGCCAGCGGGTAGGCCGGCTGTCAGACGACGATGGGCTTCCGGCATGGCGTGGTAGGGCATTCCCGGAAACAGATGATGCAAGGCGTGGTAGCGGGTGCCAATCGGTCCCCACAGCTCGCTCACCAGGGGCGATCGATGCACGTTGACACTGTCAAGCAATTGTTCGACGAAGCCAATTTCGTGGTGTTTATCGTAATGCCACCGGTGCGAGCCTAGCGTGCGAATCGCGTTGAGCGTCAGAATGAAAACGCTCACGCTGTAACCGACGATCAGGAACGGAATCGGCCAGCGTCCGAGAAAGACGGGCGGCACGACGGCAATGGCGAGCAACCACGCGAAGCAGAGCAGTTCCTGCACGAAGATCACGAGCTTTTCCATTCGCGTGTCGGCGTCCGGACGGCGGAAGCGGAAATCGATCACCATGGAACTGGCATGACGGAGCACTCGACGGCGCAGCGGCGGCACGAACCACGAAACCGGGCCGACCACGAGGAATCGCAGAACGGTCATGATCGGCAAGGCGAAGTTCATCGCGAGGTGTTTGATGATCGACCGCGGCGACTCATGGCCGAACGCCAGGTACTCGCCATCCAGTTCTGTGCCATAGTGGCTGCGTCGATGGTGGCCTATGTGTGTGTGGTACACGAACGATGGAATCAAAAACGGGATCCCGCAAAACAGATTCCAGGCGGCCCGAAAGGCCATCATCGTCCCCGACCGCAAATGAGCCAGTTCGTGGATGAACAGGGAGATGCGATAGAAGGCGAGCGAGCCGATCACGTAAGCCGCAAGGCCGGCGGCGATCCGCGCCGCGAGCGGCAGCGATGGCAGGAAATTGGCGGGCTCGCGAACGGCAAACAAACAGATTCCAATCGCCGCATTGCCGATGGCGGCAGAGATGAGAAAGTCGGTCCAGTAAATCCAAGGGCGCGGGACGAAGAGGTCCGACACCAAATGGCGCGCGGCGGCTAATGAAAACGCCGGCTCGGCGGATTGCGGCTCTGGCATGGCGATCAACGTGGTTAGGGCGATCCGAACTTGAAACCCAGGGCGGCCATGCTGGCAAGGGTTACCTGTAATTTCGAATCGGCACGTGTTCGATAGAACTTGAACCGGCACGCTCAACCCATGTCTTGCGTGGCCGATGATGTCGCCGCATCCTCCGCGACCCGTTGACTCGATTCCCGACAACCCCAGTCAACAGGCATGCCGCGAATCGGAGACCCAATCTAATCATCGCTCCGCCAGTTCGCAAACTCGGTGGCCCACCGGGGGACCTGCGTCGATTGTAGGGGCTTTCAAATCTATCCCGTCGCGGAGCCGCCCCTTCGCAGAGCCACACCTTCGCAGAGCCACCCCGTTGCGTAGCCGCCACGACGCAGAGCCGCCACGACGCGGAGCCGCCACGACGCGGAGCCGCACCGGCTCGGAGCCGCCACGTCGCGGAGCCGCACCGGCTCGGAATCACTTCGACGGGCACGGTGGCGTCAATACGGCAAGGTTTCCTCTAGCCGGCGGTCCCCTTCCAAATCTTCGATTCGCCATCGGTACCGGCGATTTCCGAGTAATTCGCTGGCCTCGGAGATGTAACGGCCTAGCTGCGCCAGATCGGCGCGGTTGGGGACGGTTTGTTCGCGCCGAGTGCCATGGTTGGAGACCACAAGCACGTAGTATTGGCCACCTTTCGCCACCGGAATGCGGAATTCGCCCGCGCTGTCCGCTCGAGCGTAACCGCCACCGAAGGCGCGCAACCGCTCGAGGCTCGCATGCCCGGCGGTCGGCGGAATGTCGCTGGGCCGCAATCCCTCGTACCGCACCTTTTCGTCATTCGAAGGACGCTGAATGGCCGGAAACACCATGATGACCGCGCCTTCATCCGGATAATTCGTACCGCCGCTTGTGCCATACAGCACTTTGCCAGACACCGAGGCAGGTTTGTGACTCGCAGTAGAGTTGGCTGAGTTCGCTGGTCGACGGCTTGCCATTCCCAACCCGTACCCGACCGCGAGCATCACGCCGAGAAGCAGGAACTGTGTAACAACGATCCAGCCAGGCCAAATGTACGCGGGCGGACCGCCACGCCGCGTGCGTCGCGATGCCTCGCGTTCGTCGAGTGATTCGACTTCCCAGGGCATTAACGCTTCGTCGTATGACCCACTGTCTTCGCCTTCGAACGGCGACGCGTTCCAGCCAGCAGGCTCGGGCAATTCGGCATCTGACCTGCCAGCCACTTGGCCAGCCACCGCCGGCGGCGTCGCCGCAGACGCGACGACCGAACCTGATGTTCCTTTGTCAACTGCAGCGCTTATGGCACGGTCACGACCAGAAGCCGGTGACGCTTCACTTGGCTCCGTTGACGCACTGCGGGAACGTGAAGCAGCCGACGCGGATGACGGAGCAGATGCGGACGTGCTCGCCGCTGGCGGGCCCGGTGGTGGCGGTCGAACGCTGGAACCGCTTCGCGCGGACGCAGCCGTTGGCTTCGCCGGCCCCAGCGTTCCAGTTGCGGGTGCGGCTGCGGCGTCCGAAGCCGTATGTTGAATCGGAGCACTGGAGGCGGCTGAGTTTGCAGCGTTCGCGGTTGGAGCGGTCGGGGTTGGAGCGGTCGGGGTTGGCGTGGGCGGGACTGGAGGTTGCGGAACCGCCGACGTAGCGCGTGCCGCCGTCGGGTTCGCGGCGGCGGGAGACGCCGGCCCCTCAGACGCATTCG
>CAIXSC010000003.1 GCA_903921945.1 uncultured Planctomycetaceae bacterium | reverse complement strand
GTCGATGGCGCTGCGGGCCCGAAGGCATTCGAACGCCTGAATGCCGCCTTCGCGGACGTCATGCACTAACCGCTGCCATTAGCCAGTCGCACCGTATCCCCAGCGGTGCCTTGGAAAGACTGGATGAGGTTGTCGGACTTGACAGTCGCGATTGGCAACGCTGGGAAGCATTGTTTTCCGGTGGTGATCGGGGTTGTCTCGCTCGTCGGAGAAGGAAACAAGATAGGCCAGATTCCCCCCAACACCATCTGAGCACACATCCGTCAGAAAGGAATCCGGCGATGATTCTCAGGAAAAGACAGACGCCGCGATTGACGATTCAGTAGCGGTTTCGAGCAAAAATCGCCGGCAAAACGCCCACGCTCACAGATCGCTCGTCGAGTGGTCGATCGAAGACGCTGAACGTCCCAATCTCTTCCGTGTGCCTCTCCGTGCCTCTGTGGCTCCGTGAGCTAATTCGTCTGGGAATTCTGTGGAATGCGGCTTCCCAAGCACTCGCCGTTGGACAAAACGGGAAAACTGCTAGCCACTTTTCGATCCCCTTCCGGCCAGTCATCCCGCCAAACTAGCCCCACGCGAGTTCGCCATCGACACTGGCTCGGCCACAATATGAGATCTCGGTCGCCCTCTACTCGAGCCGAACTCGAATGTGCCGGCAGTTCTAGGGCCAGCGACCGACGCTCGAAAAGACAAGCCTAGGTGTCGGGCCGACGGACACAGACGCCAATTTCGTATCGCGTTGGGAAATCCAGCGTCTTGATCCGCGGTGGATTGACGGACGGGGCTTCGAGCAAATCCCGTTCAATACTCCAGAAACTACAGCAGAGTACGAGGTGGCGCCACCCGTTTCACGTGGCGGTCGGAAGCCGAGCTAACACGACTTGGCGATTATGGAACGGTATTGGGCTTCGACCGCACGTCACTGCTCTTCCTTGCGGCTCTCTTGGACTGAACTGCTTGTTTGGTTTTGGCGGCCTGTTTGGTTTTGGCGGCATTCGGGGTTTGAGCGGCTGGTTTGAGCTCGGCGGCCGCTTTGGTGTTGGCGACCTGTACTGGCGGGGCTGTCTTTCGGGGCTTCGTCGCGTTTTCGGGCTCGGTGGTCTTGCGGGCCTTCGTGCTTTTGGCAGCGGATTTCGGCCGTTGGCTGGCGGCGAATACCGATTCATAACGCGCAATGTGAGCGGCTGCGGGAATCCGTCGGATCGCTTCGGCGAGCACCTCGAGCGGGAGGTCGTCGAGTTTTTGGAAGCGAATACAGGCCTTGCCCATGTCGAGCCTTTTTCCGGCCTGCCGGAAGGCGTTGCGGAGCCACTGTTCCGAATCGTTGGCGCCGTAGCAGAACATCATGTAGAGCGAGCAGTGGTTCTTCTGGGACGCCAGCGCCATGTAAGGGAGGGGCTGTCGCGGGTCGCAGTGATAGCCCGGCGGATAGACCGTATGCGGCACGAAGTAGCCGATCATCCCGTACTGCATGCCCTCCTCAATCTGGCTGTCCTTGCTGGCCAAGATGACCTGTCGAACCGACTCGATGATGGACCGGCGATCTTCGGGCAGTTCCGCCAGGTATTCGGCGACGGTTGCGGCGCGGCTCTGCATGATGGATGTCTCCTATTCGAAGGCTATCGGCAACTTGGCGGACCAGGATCTGCGGCAGTTCGAGCAGCGATGGGTGGTTGAGACTCGCTAAGGTGGGTGGTTCCATGGGGCGGGAACGCGGAACGCCACCCGAGTTAGCGTGGCCAATGCACTCGCCAATGCACTCGCCAGGGTGGTC
>CAIXSC010000002.1 GCA_903921945.1 uncultured Planctomycetaceae bacterium | reverse complement strand
GGAACATTTGTTCGCTGTTGGAGAAATACTGGTTGGCGAGCGACGCGATCGACTCCTGCCGCGTTTCCAGGAAGAAGGGAATGCCATACCGAGGCGGCGTGTAGGTCGTTTCATTGCGGCAGACATTGAGCACTCGCGATTTGCCGGGCCCCGTCAGCCAATACTCGCCCCAAGCCTTGTTCCAATTCGCCGGCTCGCCGTCCCATAGTTTCCGAGCCGCGAAGTGCGACTTGGTTTGATTCCAGTCGACACCAATTCCGTTGGGCTGGCGGAACTTCACGTCGGTCCCCGACACCTTTCGCATGTGCGCCCAATACTTGCGGTCGTATTTTGGTTGGGCCGCGAAGCGCGTATAGTCGACGCGATGGTTCAGCTCGTGGCCAAGCACCAAGCCGAAATAATCGTTTTTGAAAGGCGTGAAATCTTTCGGGAACGGGTTTTCGCTGCTACCGGGCTTGCCCGATTCGTTGGCGAATATGTTGACGCCGCCGGCGTGGAGCACGTCGAGTCGCGGGCCAAGGTACTCGCCGATGGTAATCACTTCGGTGACGGCCCCTACCGAGCGGTCGGATAACAGTTCCTGGGGGCGTCAAGGAAAGATAACTGTGCAGGGTGTTGAGTTGATTGGGTGTTGCGCGGCCGTTTTCGATCACGAGCACGCCGAAGTCGCGGAGGATGTCGCGAAGCCGCCCCGTGAATCCAATCGTTTCGGCAACCCAGTCCCGATGGGACCGCGAGTCCGGTTCGCCTTCGTGCAGCAACATGGCGAGCGTCCACGACTGATAGGCCAAGGATGGCACATAAGGCGAGTTGGCTGGATCGTGCCGGCCATGCCGTAGCCATCGACCATGCTCAGCCAGATGCCGAATGTACCATTGCCGGACATCGCGACGCGCATCCGGTGTGTTCAGAAACCCCTGGCAGAGCCGATACACGCCCTGGTAGAGACCTATCCATCGCTTACGTAACGCCTCGTCCCCATTCATCGCCGCGCCGGGGTTGGTGGCATGCGTGCGCATGAGCGTGTCCAGCTTTTCGAGTTGCTGGGTCCACGGCACGCCGCGGAGGAAAAACAACTTGTCATTGCGGCCTCCCGTGACGATATCGAGCGTCCCATCGCCATCCAGATCGCCGAATGTCGGTGTCGCGTCGTCACCCGCGATCTTGCGAAGATCGACGGTCTTGCCATCCAGAAACGATGGGGACAGTTCCGAGACAAAACGGCCCGAACGGTCCGCGATCAGAAACCCGATCGTTCCCCAATTCATGCCGTACGCAACGTCGTTAAAGCCATCGCCATTCACATCGAAAATGGCGGGATGGACGTTGTACGAGTAGCTGGGCGTTTGGCCGCGAAGTTCCAGTGCGCGACCGGCTTCGAACCGCGGGGCCTGGGGCGTGCCAGCATTGCGAAAGAGCGTAATCGGTCCGGAAAACGCGCCAGCGGCGATGTCGATGTCGCCATCCTGATCGAAATCACCGCAATCGATTCGGCCACCGCAGTCGTTCGGCAACCGCAGCTCGTCTCCGTCCACCGTCTTGAGCGTCTGAGGGCGTTTGAACCGCGGGGCGCCTCGCTGCCCCTCGTTCACCAAGACTGCAAGCTCACGCGCCGAATGAGCCATGACCAAATCGGGCAGCCGGTCCCCGTCGAGATCCGTCCCGCAGGCAGTCGTCAATTGCGTGCCAAGCCGCAGCGGCACGCCCTCGACCACCACTGGCTCGGGCCGCGAGAATCGGCCCGCCCCTTCTCCCAACATCCGCCAAACCCGGCCATCGCCGCCGCCCACCAGGAGATCGAGCGACTGGTCGCCGTTCCAATCCGCGAATCGCGTGACCGCGTGGCGGCCGAACGGCAGCGAATCTCCGCCCGCGGCGATTTCCACCGGCGCTTCGTAGACCAGCGTCCCCTTGAGCCGCTCGCCGGGCCGTTCGACAACGGGCGACTTCTCGCCGGGCTCGGCGCGGCACGTGCCTGCCTCCAGTCGAGCCAACACAATACAAAGCGTCCATGCAAGCAAACGGGTCGTGGTGCGCATCGGGAATGGGCGTGGTTGCGAGTTGTGGGTGGCAGGTTACCTGTGGCTGGATGCGGACGCTTTGGAGGAGGCTCGGCCTTTGCGGGTGGTGTTCAAATCAGATGACGAATACCGGGCAGGAGTCCACAACGTCTACAAAGTGAGAAGGCGCCTGCATGAGGAGAGGCGTTTTGGAATCGGCGTCATGAACGGCGACAGCGATGGGGACGATGGGGATGACAGCGATGCAACGCGCGGCCCATGGGGTTATGGGGCTGATTTGTGGTTGCTCAATTTAGCATGGGACGACATGTTCCGTGCGCGGGTGGTCGGGGTTGATTGTCAGCGGCGACCCGTAAGAGTCGCTTCCCTGGGGACTGTTTCCATGCGGTCAGGCTGCCAATAAAAAACACGCGGCGCCGAGGGAACACTCGACGCCGCGTGGATGGCAATTTCTGAAGGTCGGGTTAAACGACCTTGGTCACGCCGGGGACGGGGCGGGCGTACATGCCGTTCGCGTCAGGCTTGACGGGCGGCTCGTCCTGCAGCGTCTTGTACTTTTCGACTGGCGAGACCACAACGTTGGAATTAAGCGCCTCTTCCCAGGTCAGTTGCTGGCCCGAGTAGGTGCACATGCGGCCGTAGATCGCGGTCATGGTGCTGAGCGCGCCCCATTCGCCTTCGAACGGTCGGCGGCCAGCTCGCAGGTCGGCGAACAGGTCGTGATGTTCTTGTTGGTGGCCGTCGCCGCCGCCGCGGCCGAAGCTGTAAACCGTCTTGCCGGTGGCGTCGAAAATCTTCGCGCCGCTGACGTCGGCCGATCCATTGGTGCCGTGGACGTGTTCCGAGACGGCGTTCCAGCAGCCGGGAATGTGGCGGCATTGGCTATACATGACCGCGCCCGTCTTGTACTTGAACTCGACGAAGTGATGATCGAACGTTTCGCCGTAGTCCTTGCCTTTGCGGACTTCGCAACCGCCTTGGCCTTGGGCGATCGTCGGGTAGTCGTTCATGATCCAGTTGATGACATCCAGGTTGTGGATGTGCTGTTCGACGATGTGGTCGCCGCACAGCCAGTTGAAGTAGTACCAGTTCCGCATCTGGTACTCCATTTCCGTCATCTTTTCCTCGCGTTGCCGGACCCAAGGCGTGGCGCCGTTCCAGTAGGCGCGGGCGAGGATGATGTCGCCGATCATGCCATCCTGGATGCGTTTGATCGTTTCCTTGTAACGCGGCTCGTGGCGGCGTTGCAAACCGACCGCGACCGCCAAGTTCTTTTCCTTGGCGACCTTGTTCGCTTCCAGGCATTTGCGGACGCCGGCCGCGTCGACGGCGACTGGCTTTTCCATAAACACGTGCTTGTTCGCTTCGACAGCGGCCGCGTAGTGCAGCGGGCGGAAGCCAGGCGGCGTCGCCAGGATCACCATGTCGATGTCCGTGGAGAGCACGCCCTTGTACGCATCGAAGCCGGAGAACATGCGGTCCTTCGGCACATCGACCTTGTCGCCATGCTGGCTCTTCGCGCCGCGATAGCCGGCCTGGACCTTGTCGTCGAAGACGTCGCCCATGGCGATCAGCTTCACTTCGCCGCCCATCGTGTTCATCGCTTGGACGGCCGCGCCCGTGCCGCGTCCGCCGCAGCCGATCAAGCCGAGCTTGATCACGTCGCTGCCGTAGGCGTGGGCGCCGCGAGCGACACTCAGGCCGGGGCCGGCAACCGTGCCCGCCACCGCTCCGCCCGCGACCAGCAGGGACGAGGACTTCAAGAAGTCGCGCCGCGACGTGCTCGACGCGGGTCGCGCCGCCGCCGGCGCCGGGGAAGGAACGTTCACCGAATTCTGTTCCGACATGCCATCGCTCTCCTGGATAAGCTGAAACAAGGACGACGCCGTTGCCTGGGCCTGCTACACTGGAAGCCACCGCGTGGATTCCGCCGAAAAAGCGCGTCGGCGGACCTCCCGGGCCCGCGATGCGTTCCGCACCGGCTTGCCCCAGCATACCGACGCGCCACCGACCGTTCAACGCAACCGGTTCCGCTATGAGCTCGTCCTCCGCCGTTTTTACCCGGATTTCCTCCCGATCAACCCTTGTCCCGCCCGCGATCCGCATTCCAGTTCGGCCACGGCCCGCCGCCGTCGATAATCATCCGAGCAACCGGCAGGTTTCCGGCAACGGCCGGCGAAAAGGCCTGATTTCCGCGTCCGCGTCCATGCCTGTGTCTACGTCTTTGTTTTTGTCCGTGTTTTTGTCCGTGCTCGTATCCGTGTTCGCCGGAGTCCGCTCGCCTGGGTTCGAGTCTACGAATCCCGGACGGGGAAGCACGGCCGGTCAGCAATCTGCGAGCGCGCCAGCAGCACCACCAGTAGCACCAGCAGCAGCGCCCTCAAAACCCTCGCCCTCAAAACCCGAATCCCCACAGCCAGCGGCCTCACAACCCGCGTCCCCACAGCCAGCCTTTCCAGAACCGTCGCTCGATGCGACTTACGACGTCGTGGTTTACGGCGGGACGGCGGGTGGCGCGGCGGCGGCCGTGCAGACTCGGCGGATGGGCAAAACCGTGCTCCTGATCGAACCCGGGGCCCACATCGGCGGACTCACCAGCGGTGGGCTGGGCGCGACCGACATCGGCAACAAGGCGGCCATCGGCGGCATCAGCCGCGAGTTTTACCGCAGAGTGCGGGTCTACTATTCGCGTCCCGAGAGTTGGACTCGGGAGCAGCCGGCCGACTATCGCAGCGGACGGGCCAGCGAACAGAGCCAGGAAGATACGATGTGGACGTTCGAGCCGAGCGTCGCCGAACGAATTCTGCGGGAAATGCTCGTCGAAGCCCAAGTGCCGGTGCTCTTCCAACAGCGGCTCGACCTGCGTCAGCCCATCGAAAAACGCGACGGCCAGATTGTCGCGATTCCCTTGGAAGGCGGCCGCGTGGCGCGTGGCCGGCGCTTCATCGACGCGACCTACGAGGGCGACTTGATGGCCCGCGCCGGTGTCTCGTTCCACGTGGGTCGCGAAGCGAATTCCGTCTACGACGAAACGCTGAACGGTGTCCAGGTTGGCAACGCGATCAAGCACCAAATGCATCCGGGCGTTGATCCTTATGTGAAACCAGGGGATCCGTCGAGCGGTCTGTTGCCGGGCGTGGTTGCCGGTCCGCCCGGTCCCGATGGTTCGGGCGACCGCCGCGTGCAAGCGTACAACTTTCGCATGTGCGTGACCGATGTCGAAGCGAACCGCATCCCGTTCGAGAAACCGGCGGGCTACGACGAACAGCGGTATGAGCTGCTGCTGCGCAACTTCGAGGCGGGCGAAACCCGGACGCCTTGGAGCCTGTTCCTGATGCCGAATCGCAAAACCGACGTCAACAACAACTTCGGCTTCTCGACCGACAATCTCGGGAAGAACTACGATTGGCCGGAGGGCGACTACGCGACCCGCGAGCGGATTTTCCAGGAACATCTGCAATACCAGCGCGGCCTGATGTGGACGCTCGCCAACCACCCCCGCGTCCCCGCGAAGATCCGCCAGGAAATCAGCCGCTGGGGCAATTGCCGCGACGAATTTCCCGAACATGGCGGCTGGTCGCATCAGATCTATGTGCGCGAAGGACGGCGGATGGTGTGCGATCACGTTATGACTCAGCATCATTGCCAAGGCCGGCAAATCGCCGACGATCCGGTCGGGCTGGCGGCCTACACGATGGACTCGCATAACACGCAGCGGTACGTCGACGCGAACGGACACGCCCGGAATGAAGGCGACGTCCAAGTGGGCGGTTTCCCGCCGTATCCGGTCGGCTATCGTTCGTTGGCGCCACGGGAACGCGAATGCGCGAACTTGCTCGTGCCGGTCGCGTTGGCCGCTTCGCATATCGCTTACGGTTCGATCCGCATGGAACCGGTGTTCATGGTGCTCGGACAATCGGCCGCCACCGCCGCCTGCCAGTCGCTGGATGCCAACGTGTCGGTGCAACGCGTCGACTATCCAAAGCTGGCCGCGAAATTGGCCGCCGACGGCCAAGTCTTGCAGTGGACGAAGCCCGCCCCGACCGGCCTCGATCCGAAACAGCTCGCCGGCATTGTCATCGACGACGCCGAGGCCCGCGCCGAGGGCAATTGGTCCGTCAGCAGCTCGGTGCCGGGTTACATCGGCCACGGCTACTCGCATGACGCGAACGCCCAGAAAGGAAAATGCCGACTGCGGTTTTCCGCGAAGATTCCCGCGGCCGGCGAGTACGAACTGCGGTTCGCCTACACGCCCAACCCGAATCGCGCGACGAACGCGGTGGTGATCGTGCATCACCGCGGCGGCGAGTCCCGTACGACCATGAACCAACGCAAAACGCCGCCGATCGACAAGCGGTTCATCTCCTTGGGCAAGTTCCACTGGGAAGCGGGCGAACACGCGGTGCTCACCCTATCCAACGACGACACGGACGGCCACGTCGTCGCGGACGCCGTTCAGTTGATTCGCCAGTGATCCCAAAGGTTCCCCGGCCAGCCACGGCCCACGATGACGGAAACTGTCGCCCATGACGGACGAAGCCTTCGATCCCTACCTGAGCTGGTTGGGAATTCCGCCGCAGGAACAGCCGCCCGACCATTATCGGTTGCTCGGCCTGCCCCGGTTTGAAACCGACCCGCGCCGCATCGAAGCGGCCTCCGACGAGCGCATGGCGGAGATTCGCCGCTACCAGTCGGGACCGCGCATGGCCTACACGCAGCGGCTGTTGAAAGAGATCTCCGTCGCTCGCCTGTGCCTGCTCGACATCCAATCCAAGGCGTCGTACGACACCGTGCTTCGAGGCCGACAGTCGCTGAACTCGATCGGCTGGGAAGAGACCCCGCCACCGCAGGCATACGCTACGCCCCAGCCATACGCCGCGCCGCAGCAGTACGCCGCGCCTCAGCAGTTCGCCGCGCCGCAGCCGTATGCCACGCCCCAGTCGTACGCCGCGCCGCAGCCGTATGCCGCGCCCGAGCATTACGGAGCGCAGCAGGCGTACGGCGCGCCTCCGTCTTATCCGGCTGCTCAGGCTTATTCGCCCGCACCGCCGAATCAAGCGCCGCCCTATTCGCAACCTCCCTACCCGCCACCCTACGATCCATCGTCTTACTATCCGTCTTCGGGTACGGCGCCGGTCGGGCCGCCAGTTGCCGCGCCGCCACCGATCGCTCCGCCGCCAATTTCCGCACCGCCGATTTCAGCACCACCAATTTCCGCACCACCGATGGCCCCGCCGCCGATCGGGGACGAGGCGTCCGCGCACCATGCCGGGAACTCGTCGTTGCTCGAAGGTTCCATGTCGGGAA
Source organism: uncultured Planctomycetaceae bacterium (assembly GCA_903921945.1). Lineage (GTDB taxonomy): Bacteria > Planctomycetota > Planctomycetia > Pirellulales > Pirellulaceae > CAIXSC01. Next base: position 1,525 of record CAIXSC010000002.1, on the reverse strand, counting down.
CCGCCCACAGGGGTCAAACGGGTTCAAGCCAAGGCGAATCGGGACGAGCAGGCGGCAGTCGAACGGGCGGCAGTCGAGCAGCCGGCAGTCGCGGCCCACGAGCGGCGGACGACCGACGGGCTGGCGGTCGGGGCTCGGAAAAGCGAAGCAAGGCGGCGACAGGCCGAACCGGTTCGGGAGCGCGTCATTCCGGACCCGCGGGCACAACGGCTGCTCATTCGGACGACGACTCGCTCGCCAGCGGCGATGCGGAAGGGCTCGAACAGTCGCCTTCGCTATTCAAATCAAGTTGGTTTCTGCCGACGCTGATCCTGCTCGGAGTGGGCGGCATACTCGCAATGTGGATCGTGGTTCGCAGCGGCGCCCTCCAGAGCGAAAAACAAGCGGCGGACAACGGGGACCGGGACGGTTTGATTGAAGAGTCCGTCGAGGATATGGATGCCGCGGGCAATGCCAGCGGAGATCACGCGGGCGGCCCCGTGGTGGTCGTCGGCAAGCATGCCTTAAAAGCCGCATCGGGCGGCCGCCAAACGACCCGTTCGACGATCGACAATCCGTTCGGCGCGGTGGAATTGATCCAAGAGGGGACTGGCGAACTGCACTTCTCGGCCCAAACGGCGGAGCGAGAAGGGATGGGCCTGACGCTCGAAACCCGCGGCGACGACCAAGTGGTCGTCGGCTGGGCCAACGCCGAGCAAACGCTGGTCTGGAACTTCCGGCTCGCCAAACCCGACATCTTCCGCGTGGAACTTGTGTACGCAGCCGGAGATGAAAGCCGCGGCGCTCAATTCGCCTTGCAAGTAGACGATGAAGAGCCGAAGGCGAACGCGGTGGAACCGACGGGCTCGCCCGACAAATTCCGCACCGACATTTTGCATCTGACGGTGCGGCGCAGCGGCAAACATCAACTGCGGCTCGCCGTTCAAGATTTGCCGATGGGCGGAGCCGTCGCCGTGAAGTCGCTCCGCTTCGTCCCCAAGGGACTTAGCGACCGCAAGAAATAGGCGTGGGAGACACACCCCGGACAATCGCTTGAGACCGAAACAGCGAGCGACAAGCCGATTCGGTTCAAAAGTTTGCGTGTGATGAAAAAGGGCGGTCCCTCCGGGTTTCCTGTGGGTCGCCATCGCAGGAGTCGCAGCGTGCGCCAAGGTGCAGCCGGCCCCTGGCGGAGTTACTGCGCCAGCGGTTGCTGATTAAAAAAATCGTTGGAAACCTGCGCGATGCCTCTGAAAATCCCGCGGCGCAAGCCTCGCCGGCTTGCGCCGTGGCTCGGAAGTTGGGCGAGGCACAAATCTTCGGCGGGACTCACATGAATCCCCGATGGCCCCAATTCGTTGACGCCCGGCAACCTATTGTCGTTCGCCGATCGGGGCGTCGATCATACGAACCGGTTTGAGCCACCACGAAGGACACGAAGGTCAAGAAGGTCAAGAAGAAAGAATCCGACGAATTCTCTCATCGCGTGACCGGGTGTGCGATCGAGGTTCACCGGCACCTTGGGCCGGGACCAAAAGTTGGCATC
>CAIXSC010000001.1 GCA_903921945.1 uncultured Planctomycetaceae bacterium | reverse complement strand
GCTTACGCCGCTCCGCTTGATGAGGCGAGCAATCCGCTCCGTGGCCACGATCTCGCTTTGCGGCCGAGCCTTCGCCTTTAAGTTGCCGAGTGACGCCGCCTTGCTTGGCGTTGATTTTTGTCGTTGGCCGCTGGCGGCGGCCTCGCCGGTTTACTTGGCCGTTTCGACGTAGAGCGGTAGATGGCGGTAGTAGACTTCGAGCGACAGCAGGTTCAACGTGGTGACGTACAGGCGGCCCGCGTGCGGGGCCCAGCGGTCGGGCAACGGGTTGTTCGGATCCCAGCTGCCGGCCATCGGGCCCGTCCGGATTTGGCTCGAAACGAGCAGCGGATGCAACTTGTCGTTCCACCGCTTCCATCGTTCGCCGCCCACATGGAACATCACTTGCGTCGCGTAATACCAATAATAAGTGTCCCGCTCGACGTTCCTTGCGGTGCCGAGCGCGGGCGGAGCTTGCAGGAGATACTCGGCGCCTCGGATCATTTCCGGATTGTCCCGCTTCCAACCCAAGTAGAGCCGCATGAGCAGGCCGACAGACGTCATCGTCCGCGACGGTGTGCGGCCATGCCGTTGCGACTCCGTGTCCGGAGCCAGCGGGTTGTAACGATACAAATGCCGCTCGCCGGCCGACGCCTGCGCCGATTCGACCCAGCGTTGAATCCCGACAAAGGTCTCCTTCGGCACCTCCAGGCCCGCCAGTTCGCCACTCTTGAGCGCCATCATCATCCAGCCGGTGACCGACGTGTCCGAGCCCACGCCGGGCGAATAACGCCAACCGCCACGGGTCTTGTTCTGGCCGGCCACAATAAAGTCGACCGCGCGCTGCGCGGGAACCTTCAGCTCGGGATCCTGCGTCATGCCGTACGCCTCGCATAACGCCAGCGCCGCGATGCTATGGCTGTAAAGCCACACGCTGGCGTTCGAGCCGTCATCCATTTGCACAAACAGGTCGCCGTTCTCGCGTTGGTTCTTCAGTAAATGTTCGAGTCCGGCACGCACAATATCTTTGTATTTGTGTTCCCGATGGTTGTAGCCGGCGCCTTGGAACGCCATCAAGCAGAGCGCGGTGGCGGCCGTGTCGGACGACAACAACACCTCCTCGCCCAAACCGCTGAGGCTCCAACTGCCGTTTTGGGCCTGGCTTTTCGCCAGGAACGCCAACCCCAGTTCGATCGCCTCCTCGGTCTGCGGCGGCGGGCTGCCGTTCAGGCCGCCGCTTCCCGGATTCTTGACACTCCGGTCTTTAAACGCATCGGTGGGTAGCACGGCCGCCGTGCTGACCGACGTCAGACCGCCGACGCTTTGGCGCAAAAACCGCGTCGCTCGGGGTTGAACCACGATCGTCTCCTCGCTGGCTCGCCGATCCTGGATACCGACATCGACGGTCGGGGTGCTGCCAAGTCCTCCAGGGCCTTCCAGCGCGGCGAGGTCGACGGCCAGCGGTCCGCCGCCCGTCTGGGTCTTGCGAACGTCACGAGTGGTGGCCGAGATCAAATGGTCGTCAGTCGCTTGGCTGACTTCCGCTCCGACGTCCGCGACAGGCGTAGCGGCGGCGGCAATCGCGCCTGCGGCGGTCGAGTCAGCACGCTTGGCGCCGCTCGATTCGCCCGGCGTGGCGTTCGCTAGAGAGTCGACGGCGTTTTCGGCCGTTTGCCGCTTGCCGGCGGCTGGACCGACCGCACCGGTCGGGTCGCCAAGCGAGGCGGTGTCGGCGGTCAGGGCACCAACCGGACCGGAGGCCGCCGGCGCGGCGGGGCCGCCGGCGAGCTTCATGGCCGCGACGCCCTGGGCTTCCAGCGGCAGTCCGGTCGGCGAACCGCTGGACGACGGCTGCGGTGCTCCGGCGAGTTCGACCGCCGTGCTGTTGGCGGGGAGCGT